>CAMCCU010000035.1 GCA_945872975.1 Pedosphaera parvula Ellin514 | reverse complement strand
GAGTAGCGAGCAAGGATGGTTTCGAGCGGTGAGATGATGAGCGTAAGCGGCGTGCGAAGTTCGTGGCTGATGTTGGCAAAGAAACGGTTTTTGATCTGATCGAGTTCAGTGAGCTTTTGGTTCGACTCTTCGAGCTGCTTCTTGCTTTTCTCCAGCTCGTAGTTCAGCGAAAATTCACTTAGCCGAAGCCGGCTAAAGATGTGATTGCCGGTGACAACTATGATGCCAGTCAGGATTAGAAAATAGATGTTGTTCACAAACACGCCCATGGTCGCACCACCAATGGGACCATGCTGGGCAGCACATGCGATCAGGTAAGTGAGGATTACCACGCCCACGACTCCAAACGATTCCAACTTGTTCCAGCGAACCACGGCACTGACCGCAAGCAACACCAAGTTCAAGCCAGCATAGTACGGGGAAACTGGACCCTCCTTGAGGAAAACCATCAGATCGATACTTAGCGCTGGTAGTAGCGGGATCGACAAGTTGAGAGCGCGATTGAATTTGATGCCAAATTCGGTTCCGAGAAGGAACCAGATCACTCCCGCCAAAATGGAGCAACCGAGCCGTATGCCGGCGAAGGGCACGATCTCGCGTGGATACACGAACCAGTCAAGAACCACCCCGGCCGGCATCAATATCGCCACCAATGCCGCCGCCACTTTGCCAGTCTTCAGGCGTTGGAAACGCTCGTGCTCTGAGTATGCGATTTGAAGCTCTGGATCTGTAAGTTGGCGTGACCTAAACATGCTCTGGCTTTCTCACTTCAATCATGAGGTTAACCCCTGTCACGTCGGACCTCACCGTATTCGCGCCGGCTGAAGCGGACTCCGGTATCAAACCCGCAGAACGCAATGCGTCGCGATAGACTAAATTCCAATCAAGCAAGTAATCCATTCCATGCTGCAGCGGGTTGGACGAGTCAACATTGGTCGCCAAAAGTAATCCGCCAGGAGCCAGCCAGTCGTAAAGGATGCTCATCAGGCGCCGGCAGATCGTGTCAGGCAGGTAATCAAACAGTCCCGCGCAGTAAACAAAATCATAAGCAGGCTGGGGTGAAGCCCGCTCTCCCCTTGCCCCGTCCTTGAGATACTGGTGGACGGAGCGTTTTATAAAACTGAATGACGCGGTCCTCGCACGGGTGCGTGTGATTGCGGTCAATGCACCGGATAAGTAGTCCAGTGTTTCACCGTTGAAGTCTGCCAGGGAAATCTCAGCCCCATCGGACAAGTTGCTGTTTTTTACGAACTCCTGAACTTCAGCCGCAGGCCCGCATGCAAGGTTGAAGACCCTGAGGGGGCGACAGAGCGCTCGCACTCGAAGTGCTTCTTCCTTCAATTTCTCAGTGAGATAGAGGATTCTATTTCGGTGAGCTACCGCAGGAGGCTGATGGAGAAACCAACAATTCAACACCTTGGCAAAGAGTGAGACTCCCTCAATGCCGTTCCGCCAAATCATGTTCACCATTTCAAAATCACCCGGATATCCCAGTGGCTTTGAAAATGTTCGATGTGCAAACGGAGAGCATAAAACCAACGGGTGAAGCTGCCGCTTCAAGTAGGCACGATGCAATGGTTGCAAGCGGTCATCAATGCGTGGTACTATCGTCTCGAGTTTTTCAAAAAGCCCATCAATGTAGGGAATTACCTGCTTTGCAACCAGTGAAGCCACCTCCGTCTCAGCAGCGAGTTGTTCACCTATCGGCAGTGCTTTTGTGCCGATCTCCAACTGACTTAACCACGCACGCAATTCCTGAAAGAAATCCTGCATGTCAGCCACATGGACTTTGAACTCGGGCTCGATACTGGATCGCAACTGAAATCCCTGAATGAACTCAGCATACTCCGACGCCAATCTCTCAGTATGCGAAAGCCCTGACAACCCGTCCAGCAACACCCACCCGCCCGCCAATTCCACTTCACAAACCTCAACAAGACCGCTGTTAACGATGTTGCGAACAACAGCTCGCCCCGAGTAAGCAGTCCTGCCCCGGATGGTAATCACGAAATCGCCGAGGACTTCGGACAAGAGCAACACATTCTCCGGACCATAGTTCTCAAACACCGCAACGAATTGCGTCAGTCGCGTACAACTAGCCCGCACCGCGGTCCCTCCCCTCGCCATGCAACTGACGATTCCAACGTTGCTCGTAGGAAGACTTAATGAATTACCGGCCATTGTCTTTGCCGTTCCTATTCCACGCCTTTATTAGAAACACCATGGGGGTAACGACGATGATTAAGTTGCTTTGCCATCATCACTCCAGTGGCCAATCTTTGGCTAGAATCGTATCGTTGTCATCAAGACCACCGCCCAAGCATCGCGATCCGCCTGGGAGCCTCCAGGATGAATCACCCATTGGACACTAGGCTGCAACGTCCACCAGGCAGCAATCTGTGCCTTGTAGGTAATTTCAAGCAACCCTTCGTAGTCAACCGGCGAGAATGTTCCTGGCGCAACCGTGTTGACCAACTGCTGCGCCTTGGCAATGTCGTCACTCATCCACATCCACGCCACGGATGCGCCGAACGAATCCCAGTCACGTGACGGGATCAGCCCCTTGTAAACCAGCCCGCCATCCAGCGCCCACTCGACGAGATTGCGATCCTTCGGCGCCCAGCCTCCGCGCATGAACGCACCCAGTCCTTGTTTCGCCGGGTCGCTGATCGCACCCTCGCGGTAGAGTAACTGATCCGCCGTCGCGTAAACCCCGTAGTTCCCGGCGTGTGTCGTGGGACCAGGGCCGGCACCAGCAAGGGAGATGATGGTGTTGTAGTTGTCGTAAAAATCATCCGTGTGGTAGTAGCCGCCGAGTTTCAGGTTTCCCGGCAGCCCTGCGTCCTCTTTGCCTGAATTCCACTTGTAGCCGGCTTCGAGATAGAACAACGCGCCTTCCTGCTCGTTCAGGTTGATGCGCGATCCGGAGGAGGACATGTCAGGATTGCCGTCATACACCGCCGCTTGGACATAGCAGTTCGCTGTTGAATCCCACCGCAAACGAGCACCCGGTGCCGCCAATGGAGAGGCGGGCAGCGCGTGATTTCCAGCCGGATATCCGGGAATGTCGAAGAGGTTGAATGCAATTGTCGGGAAGAAAAATGTCTGGTTGATGAAGACCTGGGCGTATTCAGGTTTGATAAAATCCTGATCAACCGACAACTGGCCGAGCTTGAGCGAGAGAGAATCTCCCGCAAATTTCTGCTCGTAATAGAGCTCCCACAAACGGAGTCCGTTCCGGTAGTCGATCAAGTTAACCTTGTTCAGGTCGCCAATATACGTGTCTGAAAATGGTTTTTCACCGTGAAGCCACAGGCCGCTGACGTGAAATCGACCGCCCTCGTAGCCGGCGAGTTTTTTTGAATCAAGGTCCATCATCATCGCAAACAACCCCTGGTAAACACTGCCAGTTTTACGACCTCCACTCACGACGGACGGCACAGATCCATAGTAAAAGAACTCGAAATCGACACCCTGCTCGGAGAGCCACGATCGATTCCCTCCCCAGTTACCCAGCAAGTAATCCTGCTCCATGAATCGCATGGCTGCGGATTTCTCTTTCGGGACTGCACTCTCTGCTGCTTCAACTCCCTGCTGGGCGACAGCGAAGAGAGCAAGGAGCACTGCGATGGACTTGTTGTGGTTTGTTTTGGCTTTCATAAAGTCAGATCCCTCGTGTCTCGCTGGTAAAGAGCCCGGTCACCATCCCCCGCAGCAACCGGCCTACGGTGGAGAAATAGCTGCGAGTGATGTCGGATGAAAGAAATGCCAGGTACACGTCATTCGATGGCATGGAATTATTCGACGCGAAGTAAAGTGACTTCTCCGTCCCCCGGTATTTTGCCTTATGAAACGACAGCCCTTTGAAGTTGTAGATGTCGTTCCCGTAGCGCTCGCTCAGTTGAAAGAAAACCTTCGCAGCAGAGTCATCGTTGAACCGCCCGTCTTCTAACTTCACGAACGGAGCGAGGCACAGATTGATGACTTCCTTGCCTTCCCCGCGAAACTGTTCCGCAGCCACCATGTTGATGGCGGTCGCAAGCCTGCCGAAACGTTGTTCATCGCAACGTGAAATATTCGCCGAGTAACCGTAAACGTTTCCGTCGCGGTACATCGGATCGTAAAAGTTAAACCCAGCGACCTTCCCATCCTGATCGTAGGCGACAAATTTGCGAACATCCTCCTCGTAGGCAAAAACTGGACGGCGCGCGTAGATCCAAATCTCGCGGTCATTGACCTTCTTGTGGGCAATCCATTTTCCAGAGACATCGTTCAGTTGCGTCGTGCTGACTTTTTCAATATTTAACTCCTCTCGAATAAGAATCCCCTCGCGCTTGGCTTCATTACGAGCGCGTTTGATCAAGTCGAGTTCCTTCCAGTTGCCGAGAGTATTGTATGTCTGGATGGGAATCTCTGGTTCGTAGCCCACGCAGTTTGCCTTGAAGCCGCACTGCCGCATGACAGCGGCACTTTGTTCTGAAACGACGGCAAAACACGCTTGAGGCGCGAATTTCAGGAAATCACCAATCAACTCCTGCAAATCTCCGGGCGCGCATAGAGGGTCGGATAACGCGATCCGCCGTCCGTTTCTGGCAAACACCGGGTGCGTCACTGTAGTGAACGCAATGTAGCCCAGCGGGTGAACGAAATACTCCATGCCTTCCTGCAACGTGGCGTATGAAAGTGCCTCGCTGCCGTACTTTCTCAAGAACGGCGAGAGCAAAGCCCATTTTTCCTGCCGCCCTAACGACGTCGCTTCCTGCCCCTGAATAATCCTGTTTTGCATTAGCCCGCCCGCTACGCTTTTCTGGCCGCACTAAATCATGCCGCCAGGTTTTGAATTGCCCAATTTGCCGTCAGAGTGAATACCTGATCGCGATTCCTATCCAGATGTCCCACATGGCCGTTGCCGGGAATAATATGGAGCTGTTTCTTGCACATCAAGGCATTGTAGAGAAGGCGAGCCGTAGCCGGCGAATCCAACTGATCCTCCTCACCCCATAACACCAGCGTCGGAATCGTGATCTTCGACACCCGCTCAATCGTGTTGACGAAAAACGAGTGAGCGGCTCCGGGGAACGGAAACGACCGGAACGCTTCAGTCGACTTCGGGTTAGCTCTCAGACGCCGGTCAACTTCGGGATCCGCCGCCATCTTTACGCCCGCAATCATTTTCAGGAGCGACAGGCGCAAATCCTTCTTTGTCAGCCACCGTTTGATTCTACCGGTGTAGTTCAACGCATGAAGCGGCATCGCCAGAAACCACGGCATCGAGTTACGCACCGTTGCGCCCAACGCGACCAGAGCTCGCAACCTCGGCTCTACCATGGCTGCTTCCAAGATTGCAGTGCCACCCGACGAGAGTCCAAAAGCACCGATTCTTCCCGGACCAACTTTTGGGTGACTTGAAAGGTATTCAACAGCAGAGCGGACATCCGCCACCCATTGGACCATATCCACGAAAAACCTCTCACCTTCACTCTCACCATGACCATGCATGTCCACCGCGAGTGCTATCACGCCGCGACTAGCAAGGGACTCGCATAGTTCGACGTAATTTTCCTTAAACTCACCAGCCCCGTGGCAAACAATCATCGCCGGATGCTGTAGCTCATCGTCCGGCGAGTACAGCACGGCAGAGATATTCACGTCGAGTGAACGAAACTGAACCGGTTGTTTGCGAAGAGACATCAACTTATTGTGCCTAGCGGATTGAGTGCCAGACAACAATCCCCCGCAACGAACTCGAACGGTCGATGAGAACAAAACTTCATAGCACTAAAACGTTTACGGGTAATCTACGGACGAAATAAAGTCTCAGAGTGACGGCAAGCATCAGCTTGCGCCATCCGCACTTGTTCGGACCGGCGCATTCTGCCGGGCAGCCACTGCCATCTCAGGTCAACGATTCCCCGGGAGGACCAAGGCAGAAATAACACATTCCGCGCTCCACCCAATCACCTGAACAGTGAGATTTGGATTTTGGTCTTCAATTCTTCAATCGATATGGCTTGGAACACTCAGGCTGATCAGGCATCGTCACTACGTAACGGATAGCGGTTGTTCACGGGTTGGTTCATCGGCGAGGAACCGCAGGTAATCAGGCGACTCTAGTATGGCAAAGGCTGCTCTTATGGTCACGACGACAGCTAAAGAAGCAATGGATTGCTCCGCAGGCGATCGTTCGACAAGTCTCCCGGAGCTGTTGGATCGATGCCTCTTCTCGGGGATCATCGCCGTTGATTCCCGTTTACAGATCACTGCTTTCTCAGACGAAGCCAGATTGCTCCTCTCCCTGTCCGACGCGGATCCGGGCACTCTTTCGTTCGATTCCCTGCCGGCACCATTGATCAAGCTCTTCACTGAGACATTCCAAAACAGCGAGGCTCCCAAGAACCTCCAAATCAAACTAGCCAACCACTGTGGTGAACCCCGCTTGATCAAGGTTTCCTCCACTCTCATGAAATCAGCCGGCGGTGCGATCACCGGCGTTGTCGTGACGCTGAACGACATCACTCCTGCCCGTCAACTGGAGCAAAACCTCCGGCAGATGGATCGACTCGCCAGCATCGGCACGCTCTCCGCCAGCATGGCGCACGAGGTGAAGAACGCGCTCGTCGCCGTCAAGACATTCGTCGAACTGCTCATCACCAACAATCAGGACGCCCCCCTGACCGACATTGTCGGGCGTGAGATGAAGCGCATCGATTCGATCGTGAGCCAGATGCTGCGCTTCGGGGGCCCGGCCCGGCCAACGCTCGGCACCGTTCACCTCCATCAAGTGCTTGATCAGTCGCTCAACCTCGTTCAACACCACCTCGAAGGCAGAAAGATAAAGCTGCTCCGCTCCCTCAACGCCACGCCTGACACCGTGCGAGGCGACGCCTACCAACTCGAACAGGCGTTCATCAACCTGTTCTTCAACGCACTTGATGCCATGGGCGCGGACGGCGTTCTCCACGTGAGCACCGAATTCGTCCCCGCGGAAAGCTCGGCAACGAATCAATCACCCGTTGTTCAAGTAATCGTTCAAGACAACGGCATCGGGATTCCTGCTGACAATCTCAGCCGCCTCTTCGAACCTTTCTTCACCACCAAGCCAAACGGAACGGGTCTTGGCCTGCCAATTACGCGCCGAATCATCGAAGAACATCGCGGCAGCATCGCCGTGACGAGCGAACCACATCAGGGAACCAAGTTCGTCCTCTCGCTGCCGTCCATCGCCGCACACCAGCCGTAGAGATCCCGCCTCCCGTCAAACGCGAAACCACTTCCGCAGATCGTCCTTCTCCGAGACGAACGTGCCGCGCTCCAGGACCGCTGAAAAACTGCCGGAGCTCCATCGGCGCAACCGATAGAGCGTCCCAAAAGTAAATCCAGGCGCGGCCCCGCCCTGCCCTCCCACCAATTCTCCGCCGCGCCGCACATTGTCCATCAGCCACGCCGCCATGCTCAGGTGATACGGATTCCGTTTCACTTCGCCGACATGAAAGGTCAAAGCCGTGATCAGATCCACGAGGTCCGGCTGGCTCGATTCCACCATCAAGTTCGGCGTATCCATTGCGCCCCAAAACTCCGTCTCCACCGTGTAACACGCAAACCCGTCGCCCAACTTCTTCAGCGCATCCACGACGAGGTGATGTGCTCCGATGTGCGTCACGTTCCAATCATCGTCGTGCGGAAAGAAAATCGCCGCCGGCTTCTGCTCTCCGAGAATCGCAGCAATGCAGTCCACCGACTTCGCCCACTCCGCTGGCTTCGCAATGCGCGATTTGGGATTGATGCCTTCCAGTCCACCCTCGCATGCCGCCAGCAGCCCGAAGCCCACGAAATCGCAGCACGCCTGCAACTCCTTCCAACGTTCCGCTTGCCTCGACTTATTGCTCCCTTGGGTCACCGCGACATTGATCACGTTCCAGCCCAGCTCCCGCATCAATCGCAGCGGCAGACCGCCAATGATCACTTCGTCATCGGGATGCGGCGAAAAGATCAGCGCGCGCGGAGACTTCGCATCAGGTTTGGGCCGCACCGGAATCGGGAACCCGCCTAGCGGATAGCTCTTCCCCTGCTCGACCAGGCGAGCCAGGTCTGCGACAAATGTTTGATAAGGATTCATGTGCTAGCTCTTCAAGACCGGCAAACTCGCCGCCGCCATCGCCTGCCCGTGTCGTTTGGATTTCTCATCCGGCATCTGCAAGGCGATCTTCGAGGCCAGCTCAGGGAACTCCTGCTTCAACACTTCGTTCGCTCCCTGCAAAATCACTTCACCGCCCTCCCCGCTCGTCACACGGCCGAGGATCAGCAAATGTCGGACGTCATAAAACTCCGCGTAGTGCGCCACCGCGTAGCCGAGATACGTCCCAATCGTCTGGTAAATCTTTAGCGCACGCGCGTCGCCCTTCGCCATCAGCTTCTGCACTTCCACCAACTTCTCCGGCAACGGCAGCTTCGCGTCCATCTCGATACCCGCCTTCGGAATCAAACGTCCGACGCATTGTTGCGAGAAGTATTGCACGCCGCAGCCATAGTCGCCGGACCACTCATCCACCGGCGCGCCCGGGTTGTAATCCACCGGCGCAAACGCCAGCTCATTCACCCACGACGTGATATTTCCCTCCGGCGTCACATAGCCCACCGCCTGGCTCGATCCCAGCGCGATCCCGAGCACCGCATTGTCATTGAGCGACATTGATCCCGCCAGCGCCGTCACCTCGCCATCATTCACCACGTCGAATGGAATGTCGTTCCAAGCCTTCCTCAGCTCGAAGAAGATCGTCTTCACACGTTGCCGGAACAACTCCTCCGGAACGCCACGAAACAACGACGCAACCTGCACGCGGTTGTTCACGTAAACGCCCGCTGAGCTCCCGCCGATCGCATCCACGCGCGGCATGTGCGACGCGGCGCGCTTCAGTGAATCCATGATCTGATCGAAGTGCCATTGCGGATCGGAATGCGACCGGGGATCCCAGACCGTCTCGTCGCTGAAGACCGTCTTCCCATCGATCACCGCCGCAACCTTGCGATCACTCGCGCCGAGGTCGAAGCCAATCCGGCAACCGTCCAAGTGACGTCCAAGCGGTGCCGTCATCTCCTTCGCCGCCGGCATCTGTTCAGCAGAAACCAGCACGACTTCAAAAGGCTTCTCGTAGATCTTCCCGCCCATCAGTTCCGCATCGAAACTCCCCGTCGCCGTCTCGCGATAATGCGCTTGAAGCTGGTGACCCAGTTCGGCCGGACCGCAGAAATGAACCTTCCACCCACCGCGCGACCACAACAGAAACTTCACCAGCCGCTCGACGACCATGAAGTTTCCAGCCGACTCCGCGAGGCTCGCATCCGCCACCACCGTATCGAAGCGGGAGACGCCGCCATCCGCCCGCTCCAGCGCGAGGCTTACCGCGACGGGCTGGCGCTCAGCCGCCTGCCGAAACGCCCGATTGGCGAGCACGGCGGGACGAAAATCAGGGTCGAGCACCGGCGCAATGGCAGGCCGGACAAGAGACAATCCGTTGTTGTTAGTGACGTCGTTCTTCATGAAAACAAGGAGGCGATTGTTATGCGCGACGAAATCCTGCCGCAACGCTTTTCCGGTCCGCACGGCGTCTCTTACTGACGTCGGTGGAGACGGCACACGTCAACGGGCACTTGAATCGCTTTTGATTGTGACGAACGCGCTACTTCCACACCCAATCACACCCTTGGTAAATCAGGCTGAATAGGCGCCTAGGACAGCCGTCTGTTAACGGCTAAAAGCCCTCCGTCTTCTTGCGATGATGAATCATGAAATCCGAAATTGAACAGTTGAACAAACAGATCCAGGCGATGACTCCACTCATCACCGGCATCCAGCAGGAGATGGCCAAGTCCATCGTGGGGCAGCGGCATCTGATTGACCGGCTGTTGATTGGACTGCTGGCGAACGGGCATGTGTTGCTTGAAGGCGTGCCCGGTCTCGCGAAGACGGCGACGGTCAGCGCGCTGGCACAGTGCATCCACACCAAGTTTCAGCGCATCCAGTTCACGCCCGATCTGTTGCCGAGCGATTTGTTGGGCAACCTGATTTACAATCCACGCGAAGGCACTTACTCAACGAAGAAGGGACCCATCTTCGCCAACCTGATTCTCGCCGACGAAATCAATCGCGCGCCGGCCAAGGTCCAGAGCGCTTTGCTCGAAGCGATGCAAGAGCGGCAGGTGACCATCGGCGAAGAAACCTTTCCGCTGCCGAAGCCCTTTCTCGTGCTGGCGACGCAGAATCCGATCGAACAGGAAGGCACCTACTCGCTGCCTGAGGCGCAGGTGGACCGGTTCATGTTGAAGGTCGTCGTCGGCTACCCGAGCGAGGCCGAGGAAAAACAGATCATGCACATGATGGCGAAGACCAGCGCGCGCGAGCCGCTCAAGCCCATCATCCAGCCGGAGAAAATCCTGGAGATGCGGAAGCTCGTGGATCAGATCCATGTGGATGATCAAATCTCCGACTACATCATCAAGCTGGTCTTCGCCACGCGCGAACCAGCGCGCCTCGCTCCGTCGCTGGTAGGCAAAATCCGTTTCGGCGGTTCCCCTCGCGCCACGATCAACCTCACGCTGGCGGCCAAGGCGGCGGCGTTCCTCGGCGGACGCGGCTACGTCACGCCGCAGGATGTGAAGAGCATCGCGCCGGATGTGTTGCGCCACCGCATCATCACCACGTTCGAGGCCGAGGCCGACGAGGTGACGAGCGAGATTCTGGTGAAGCAGTTGCTCGACTTGATTGCGGTGCCGTGACCGTTTCCATTCTGTTGGAAACCTCGAATGGACACGAATTCAAACGAATGGGACAGGCTGCTGACGGAGCCTGACGCAAGTCCCGTCGAAGCGTTGGCCGATTGGTTTTCATTCGTGTCCATTCGCGTCCATTCGTGGCCCAACTCCTCTCCCTCATGATCCCCAAGGAGTGGCTCAAAAAGATCCGGCACATCGAGATGCGCACCGTGCGGCTCGTGGAGGATCTCATGGCCGGGCAGTACCACTCCGTCTTCAAGGGGCGCGGCATGGACTTCGACGAAGTGCGCCTGTACCAGCCGGGCGACGAGGTGCGGCGCATCGACTGGAACGTGACCGCTCGCACCGGCGAGACCCACATCAAGAAATACGTCGAGGAGCGCGAGATGACCGTGCTGCTGCTCGTGGACGCCAGCGCGTCCGGCGGCACCGGCTCAGTGAGCCAGAGCAAACGCGAACTGGCGGCCGAACTCGCGGCGGTGCTCGCCTTCAGTGCCATTCACAACAACGATCGCGTCGGCTTACTGCTCTTCACGGAGAAGACCGAGAAATACGTGCGCCCGTCCAAGGGCCGCCAGCATGTGCTTCGCATCATCAGCGACATCCTCACGCACGAACCGAAACATCGCGGCACCAATCTCACCGCCGCGCTCAACCATATCAGTCATGCGCTCTCGCGCCGCGCCGTCATCTTTGTCATCTCCGATTTCATGGACAAGGAGTTCGCGCGCGCGCTGAAGGTGGTCGGGCGCAAGCACGATCTCATCGCCGTGCCAGTGGTGGATGCCAGCGAGCGCGAACTGCCGGACGTGGGCTGGATTGCCTTTGAAGACTCCGAGACCGGCGAAGTCCTGGAGCTCAACACCGCGGATCCCGAGGCACGCAAACTCTTCGCCGCCGGCGCGCAGTCGCGGCTGACCGGCCTGCGCCGCCTGTTCACCAAGGCCGGCCTCGACACCATCGAAGTGCAAACCGACCAGCCCTACCTCAAGGCGCTGACGAAGTTCTTCGAGACGCGCTACCACCGTCTGCATCCGTGAATACTTCCACGAACATCATCGACGACCTGCGGTTCCTGGAGCCGTGGACGGCACCGCCGCTGTGGGTCTGGGTGTTGCTGGCGACAATAGTCGTCGGAGTCGTGATGCTCATTCAGCGTCGCAACGCCGCCCAGCGCGCGGCGAATGCAGCGCAGGTCACGGCGCACGCGCACGAGGATGCGCTGGCGGAACTGGAAAATGCCCGTGCGCTCATGTCGCGGGAGAACTCACAACCTTACGGCATCGCGGTCTCTGGCATTGTGCGCCACTACATCGAGCGTCGGTTCAGCATCGTGGCCCCGCGCCGTTCCACTGAAGAATTCCTCATCGAGGCGAGCGCTTCGTCGAACCTGGACCCGAAGCACCGTCAGTTGCTGGCGGAGTTTCTTGGCGCTTGTGACTTCCTAAAATTCGCCCTAGCCCGCGCCGAGTTGACGGAGTTGGAAGCGCAGCACCAGGCCGCAGTGCGATTCGTGACGGAGACGCGGATCGTGCCAGTGCAACCGGAGGTGCGCGCGTGAATTGGTCCGACCTCCAGCCGCTGCTGAAGACGTTTCGCTTTGCTGCGCCGTGGCTGCTGTTGCTACTTCTAACGATCCCGCTCTGGGCCTGGCTGCGCGGACGGTTCTCGCCGGTGGCGGCGGTATCGTTCTCGTCCGGCGAACTGCTGCGCGCGGCGAGCAAGCAGGCGCGATTCCGCCGCAAGCAATGGCTGGCCATGTTTCGGTATCTCGCGCTGGCGTTGCTGCTGCTCGCGCTGGCGCGACCGCAGGCGGAGAAGGGTCTGGGCGATGAAGACGCGAAGGGCATCAACATCATGCTGGTCATGGATTTTTCCGGCACGATGAAGACGAAGGACTTCATGATGGAGAACAAGAAGGTGTCGCGGTCCGACGCCCTGATCAAAGTCATCGGTGAATTCCTCCGCTCGCGCCCCAAGGACAAGATCGGCGCGGTGCGCTTCGACATGGACGCCTTCCTCATCAGCCCGCTGACGCTGGATCACGACTGGATGATCGCACGCCTCAAGGATGAGAAGCCCGGCCGCGGCACGGCGCCCGGCGCGGGATTGCTGATCGCGGCGGAGCATCTGTTGCCCGCGACGAATCAGACCAAGGTCATCATTCTCGTCAGCGACGCCGAGCAGGTGAACGCCGGCCCGCCGCCCCAACTGGTCGCGAAGGAACTCGCGAAGCTCGGCATCAAGGTGCATCTGATCCAGGTCGTAGATTTCAAGGACATGGGAATGTTGCGGCAGGATCGCGAAAACGAGATGGTGCAAGTTCCGAAGCTGACTGGCGGCCAGTCGTTTCAAGTCGCGGATTTCGCCGGCTTGCGCAGCGTGTACCAGCAGATCGACAAGCTGGAGAAGGCGCGCTTCACCGAGGGCAAGCAGAAGAGCTATCGCGAATTGATGGCGTGGTTCGCGGCACCGGCGCTCGCGCTGCTGCTGCTGGAGTTGCTCCTGCGCCAGACCGTCTGGAGGCGGCTGCCATGAAGTTCGCCGCAATCTATTGGCTGCTGGCGGTGGTGGTGCTTGTGCCGTCGTGCATGCTCGTCATCCGCTGGGGCGCGCGGCGAAAGCGCGCGATGCTCGACCGGGTGATCGCATCGCGGTTGCGCGAGCAACTGCTGCGCTCGGTGGATTACGGCAAGCGGAAGTTCAAGACCGCGCTCTGGCTGCTGGCCATTGCTTCGCTGCTTGTGAGTCTCGCGCGACCGCTGTTCGGCCAGCGCGAGATCAAGGTCGAGCGACCGGGCGTAGACCTGATGATCGTGCTCGATATTTCCAAAAGCATGCTGGCCGAAGACGCGGTGACCAACCGCCTTCACGCCGCCAAAAGCGCCATCCTGCGTCTGCTCGAACGCCCTTCCGGCGATCGCGTCGGACTGGTCGCGTTCGCAGGCGAGGCGTTTCTCATCGCGCCCGTGACGCAGGATCATCAGGCCGTGGTGCGCTCGCTCGAAGCGTTGAGCACGACCGCGACCTCCAAGCCGGGCAGCGACATTGCCGCCGCGCTCAAACTGGCGGTGAAATCCTTCGATGTGAAGCAGCAGTCGGGCAAAGCCATCGTGCTGATCAGCGACGGCGAGGAATTGCAGGGCGACGCCATCGTGATCGCGCGCGAAGTGGCGACGAAGGGCGTTTCGATTTTCACCGTGGGCGTTGGCTCGACGACGGGCGCGCGCATCGCGGACCGAACTCCCCCGCGCAACAATGACCGCCCGCAGCTCGATGTGAAGTACGCGAGGAACGAGTTCGGCCAGGAAGTCGTCTCGCGATTGAACGAGCGCGTGCTGCAACAAGTCGCGGTGGCCGGGCGCGGATTCTACGTGGCCTTGGGCGACGAGGGTCAGGGCTTGCTGACCACCAGCGAGCGCGGCCTGGCTCCGCTCGCACGCGGCACGGAGATTCGCCAGTCCAAGGAGATGCGGGAATTTTTCCAGATTCCGCTGGGCCTGTGTGTCGCCCTGCTGCTCTGGGAAATGCTTGTGAACGAGCGGAAAAACCGGCACAAACTGACAACCTCATGAAGCCCCGAATCATTGCCGTGCTGCTGCTCAGCACCGTCCCGCTCTTCGCCGACTTGCGCGAGGCGAAGGAACTGATGAAGCAGAACCAGCCGGGCAAGGCGGGCGAGGTCTTGCGCCAATTGCAGACAGAGCAGCCGACTGATCCGTGGCTCGCCTACAACCTGGGCGTGGCTGCGTATGCGGCGAAGGACTATCCGCAGGCCGACAAAATCTGGCAGGAGCTGGCCGCGAGGCCGTTGCCGAACAAGCTGCGCGACCAGGTGTGGACGCAGATTGGGAATGTTTCCTATCGTCTCGGGGAGCCGATGGAGACCTCCGCGCCTGAGCAGGCGCTGACGCAATGGGAGCAGAGCCGCGAAGCCTATCGCGTGTCCCTCGTCGCGCAGCCCAAGGACAAGGTGGTGGCAAACAATCTGGCCGTGGTCGAGCAGAAGCTGGCGAGGCTGCACGCGCAACTGGCGAAGCGGCTGGTGCAGGCGTCGCAGAAGGAACGCTCGAACCAGAAGGCGATCGAGAAGCTCGAAGCTGCGCTGGATCATCAGCGCACGGCGCAGAGCCTTGCGCCAAAGGACGAGGAGATTAAGCAGGACCAGCAGAAGATTGAGCAGGTGCTGGCCGGGCGTTACACCCAGAAGGCCGTGCAGGAGGAAAAACGAGCCGACGAACAAGCAGCCAGCCCGAACCAGAATTCGTGGCAGCAGAAGGAGGCCGAGAAGAACCTGAACGCCGCGCTCACGGATTTCGCCCAGGCCAAATCGCTGGATGAAAAGAACCAGGAAGCGAAGGAAGGCGAGCCGCGCGTGCAGGAGAAGCTGGCCAAGCTGCTCGCGCAACAGGGCGAGAAGCTGCACGCGGAAGCCAACGCGGAAGCCGAGCGCCAGCCTGAGCAGGCGATTGCCAAGATGGAGCGGGCGCTGGATAAGTTCGACGAGTCTTTGAATCTCAAAGCCGACCAACCGGAGACGAAACAACAGCAGGCGGAGACGAAGAGCGATTTGGAAAAGCTGCTGGAGAAACGTGGCGACCAACTGGCGCAGCAAGGCGAGCAGAATGCCGAGCGCCGCCCGGCCGAGGCCGCGGAGCAGAAGATGGCCGCGCTCGCGAATTACCAGGAGGCGCAGGCGCTCAACCCGGAGAATGCGGGATTGCAGCCGAAGATTGATGCGCTTGAAAAAGGATTGCCCGAGTTGCTGAACGCCCTGGGCGAACGCGAGCAGCAGCGTGCCGCGCAGGCCGAGGCGAAATCCACCGAACAGGCCGTGGGACATCTCGAACGAGCCGCGGCCGCGTACGAGATGACGCAGCAAATTGCGCCGGACAACCAACCCGCGCAGCAGGGCGCGGAGCAGGTGCAGGGCAAGCTTGCTCAATTACGAGCCTTGCTCGCCGCGCAACAGGCCCAGCAGGCGCAGAAGCAGCCGTCCGACAAAGACCAGCCCGGCCCGAGTTTTCAGCAGATGCTCGCCAAGGTGAAATCCGACGAGAAGCAGAAGCAGTACGAGCAGGCCCGCCGCACTCCGACCGAGAAATACACGCCCGAGCAGAACCGGATTTTCAAGAACTGGTGAGGTCAGGACGGTTTCCGGTTACGGCATCCGGGTCACCAGGTAATAAACCGTCTCGGGTGCAAGTTTGAATTCAGCGCCACGGATCGGATCGCCCTTGGGATAGCCGTGGAAATCAAGCGGCTGGATTTTCAGCTCGCTCCCGGACTTGAACTTCACCGTGCCTTGCAGCTTTTTCACCTGCCATGGATCGCGCCCGATGTCGGTGATCTTCCGCAGACCATTCCCGGCGTCCTCAGTGGCGAAGCCGCTGGCCCGCTCTTCCGACATGACCTGCAGCAGCATCCTGCGCGAGCGGGCAATCGGGTCGCCGTCGAGCGAGACGAGGATGACGTGCACGTTGTCGAGATCGGACTGGAGGCTGAAGTCCTTCAACGTGATCACATTGCCCGATTTGAGATTTCCGCTCGCGCCCTGCGCCGCCGGAGCGTTGATCGTGAGCAAGCCCTTGTTGTAATCGAGAGTCAGCTCGCGTGTGCTGCTGCGAACGATGCCGGCGGCACGATCCACCAATGGCTTTAAGTCCTGAAGCGTCGTCTTACTCGGCGTGGCGGTGAAGGAAACCTCCGTCCGTCCCGCGTAGTGAATCAACGGATCGATGCGCTGGCCAGGCTTCACCTCGGTTCCTTGCGGCACATCCTTCAAGCGAAGTTCGTCGAAGTTCGCATCTTGCGGCAGCGGCGTGCCCTTGAGGTTCAAGAGGTCGTTGGTGTTCAAGTCAATCTTCGCGAGCACGTCCCCGCTCTTGAGCAGGCCGCGCCGGTAGAGGAGCGCGGCGGCGGGGAATTGCGCGGCTTGCGACGGGGCCATGAGGGTCCACGGCTGCATCCAGAAGCCGGGCTTCACGGACCAGTCCGCGCCATCCAGCGCGAAATGGACGATGGCATCCGAGCCTTGCAGCGCGCCGAAGCTAGCGAGGTAAAGCGGCGCTTCGCTGCGGAAACGATTCGGGCGCGTCCACGTCGTTTCGGAAATCATCGAGGGCTTGCCGTCGTAGGTCACGTCCATCGCGGGATGCACGAACTGCTTCGGCTGGCCCGGCGCGCTGTTCTCGAAACGCAGCGCGCTGCGGTCGGCGTAAGTGTGGCCGTTGCGGATCGACCAGTCGGCATTCTCGCCCTTGTGCGCGACGCTGAAGTAGCCGTGACGGTCGATGAAGTCGCCGGCCGTGTAGCTCCATCTTTCCAGCGGGCCGAAGACCTCCGGGCTGGCCGTGTGCCAGTTACTCGGCGTGATGAGACCCTTGAAACCAAGTGACCGCACGAACTTCACCGTCTCGGCGTAGAAATTCCGCTGCGTCTCAAAGAGAAACTGAGCCGTGTCCTTGTCGCGGGCGGATTTGTCATTGAACAGATTCCACAACGGACGAAAGCCCGCGCGGCCTTCGGCGAAGTTGTCGCGCTTCACTTTCTGTCCGCCCCACTTCTCCAGCGCGGCGTCGAGGCTGCCGTGTTTCTGCTTCAACCACGCGGCGAACTGTGTTTCGAGGATCTGCATCTGCGCGTCGGGAATCTGATCGGGGTTGAACGTCCAGAAGAAGAACGAGTCTTCGTTTTGGATTTCGAGGGCGAACAGCGCGGGTTCATCCACCATCCTTCTGCCATTGGCGTCGGGCGTCAGCAGCACGGCCTTCCACCAGGAACGGTAGTGCTCCTGGAACTCGGGATTGAACAGGAGCGCGGCAAACGGATGCTTCTTGCCGTCGTAGCCCTTAAGCCACGGATGCGTGGCCGGAGGCGTCATCCACAGCGGGAAATAGATCGAGAGATGCGAGTAGATACCCTCGGCCTTGAGCGCGGCCACCGTCTCCTGAGTTCGTGAAATCTTCTTCAGATCCGCGTCGCCCGCCTTGTCGAACATCGCACCGTGCATCCGCACCAGGTTCACGCCGTACTTCGCCAGCCGCCGCGCGCAGCGCTGCATTTCCTCCCGGCTCAGATTGGACGGCGGCCCGTTCACCGCCCAGAACCGCACCGGCTCCTGGCTCGCGCTGTGCATGAACTCATCGCCTCGCGCCGCGATGACGCCGTGCTCTCCGGCGAACTTTTCGTTCAGCCACCGCAGGTCGATGGGGCTTTCCGCGAAGGCGTCCGGCGACGGATTGAAGGCAAACCAATCCGCGTCGTCCGCCGCGGGTGCCTGCGCGCCGGCCAGCAGCACCGAGAGAATGAGCAAGTGTTTCGTGGAATTCATAGTCAACCGCTGTTACCAGACACCAACAAGGTGTTCCGTCCGCATCGAAAACGATCAGGCACGTTCACCGCGCCGCCCTCGCCTCGATGCGGTGTTCATGCCGCCAGATGGCGTTCGTCAGCACTGCGTCTTTGCAGTCCCAGTTCCAGATGAAGAACGCCTGCCGGGCGGGCGCATAAATCAGGCCTGCGGGCGGGACCGGCAACGGCTCCAACAGCGGCGTCCATGTCGAGCCATGATCGGCGGAGACCTTGATGTGCCTGCCGGCGAGGGCGGCGAGTTTTCCGTCCGGCAGCTCGATGAGATGCATGCCTTTGACCACACCGGGTCCGCACGCCTGCGTCCACGTCCGGCCCTGGTCGGCGCTGCGGATGACGCCGCGATCCGAGGCGAGCAGCCAGTAGATCGATCCGTCGGATGCGCTCAAAGGCACGCCGCCGGCCTCCTGCGCGCTGACCTGCGTCCACGTCGCGCCGCCGGTGGTGGTGCGATACACTCCGCCCGTGCCCTTGCCCCAACCGGAGGCGTTGACGAGGTATGTGGACGAATCAAGGAGCAGCGGATGGGTGGTGTGCTTGGTTCCCTCGGGCAGGCTGGAGCCGATGTTCGTCCAACTCTGCCCGGCATCCACGGATTTCCACACGGTGCGGGATTGCTCGTGTCCGCCGGCAAGCAGGGTGCGACGCCGCGGGTCGGAGAAGTCCACGCTCACGTAGTCGTTGTGCTTCGCGCCGCCGAGATGCTGAAAGGTCTGACCGTCATTCGTCGTGCGACAGACGCCGAAGCTGTTGTAGATGCCGCTCTCCCAAAAAACGTTCACGTTGGCCGGGTCATACAAGATGTGCGAAGGCCGGTTCACGATGGTGTCGGAACCCGCGCCCGCGCCCAATGGCGTCCATTGGGAACCGCCGTCGGTGGTCTGCCACAATCCGCGCTTCGCGATGCCGGCGATGATCCGGTCCTGACCGGGCACGACCGACAGCAGGCACAAGTTCCCGCACTCTGACGGCATTCCGGCGAGGTTCGCCGTGACGTTGACCCATTGGGCCGAAAGCGGCGAGACGAGGCCGCAAAAGACAACCACAGGCAGCAGAATGGGGATGAAGCGGAGGTGTTTTGGCATGGCTGCGATGCTTGCTCCGTTCGTCCGCCGAAGTCCAGCGATTCGGCGCGCATGGCCCAGGCATCGTGCGACGCCGTCGCTCTCCGTACGTCACGAAGCAGTCACTTCTCCGCGATGCAGTACAAGAACTTTTCTCCGCGCAGATAAAGCTCCCGGTCCGCCAGCGCGGGGCTCGCGCTGAACGAGTCATCGAGGAGATTCACGGCCAGAGCGGCGTTCTCCTTGTCGTGCCGCAGCACCACCGTCCGCCCGTCGCGACCGGTGACGTAGATGCGGCCGGCGGCACCAACGGGTGACGAGAAGATGAAGTCGCGAATACCATCCAGCCGGAGTGGTTCGCCGCGAAACTCACCGGTCGCCGGATCGAGTCGCACGAGAATGTTTTGGTTGTGCCGGATGTGATAGAGCGTGTCGTCGTAAAGCAGCGGCGAGGAGACGTAGGGCGTCAGACGATTGAGCCGCCAGGCGACGTTGCTCGTGCCGCTGATGTCGCCCTTCGCGCCCGCGAGACGAATCGCCACCATGGCTTGCGAATAGTAGCTGTTGCCCGCGATGACCATGCCGTGCGTGAACACCGGCGAGGAGACGACGTTGTCGGTGAGCCCGGAGCATTCCCACAACAACGCGCCCGTCATGAGGTCGTAGCCGCGCACGCGTTTGGTGGCGCTGACGACAATCTG
>CAMCCU010000034.1 GCA_945872975.1 Pedosphaera parvula Ellin514 | reverse complement strand
CGGATCATCAACGAACCGACGGCGGCGGCGCTGGCCTACGGCCTCGACCGCTTGAAGGAGCACTCGAAGATCGCGGTGTATGATCTGGGCGGCGGAACGTTCGATCTCTCGATCCTCGAACTGAACAGCGGCGTCTTTCAGGTGCTCGCCACAAATGGCAACACCCGGCTCGGTGGCGATGACTTGGATCGGCGGTTGGTGGAGTGGCTGGTCGCCAAGATTCAGGAAGCCGGCGGACCAACTCTGGTAGGACAGGCTTCCATGAATTCCTTTGTCGCGCGTCTCCGTGAGGCCGCTGAACACGCCAAGATTCGACTGAGCACCGAGACCGAAACAGAGATCGCGCTGCCGTTTCTCACTCCCGAATTCAGCTTCAGCTACAAGCTCACGCGTGATGAACTGGAGCGCCTCACTCGCGACATCATCGAGCGCACGCGCGCCCATTGTCTCCGCTCGCTCGCCGACGCGAAGTTGGAAGCCAAGGATCTCGATCAAGTGATTCTCGTCGGTGGACAGACGCGGATGCCGTTGGTCCGTCGGCTCGTCGGTGAGTGGTTTGGCTGTGCAGAGTTTGAGGAAACGCGCGGCGGTCTGCGCCTCGGCGCGGAGTATCACAAGGCGGGCGGTCCGCAGCTCAATACTTCGCAGAATCCCGACGAAGCCGTGGCGCTCGGTGCGGCGATTCAGGCGGAGATTCTCAGTGGCGGATTCAAGAACGTGTTGCTGCTGGATGTGACGCCGCTCTCGCTCGGCCTCGAAACGTTCGGCGGATTGATGAACGTCATCATCCCGCGCAACACCACCATTCCAGTGAAGGCGGGCGAAGCCTTCACCACCGCCATCGATCATCAGCGCGAGATGCTCATTCATGTCCTTCAGGGCGAACGCGAGCGTGCGAAGGACAACTGGAGCCTCGGCCAGTTCACCATCGACTTTGATTCCGCGCCGCGTGGTGTGCCGCGAGTTGGGGTGCAGTTCGAGATCGACGCGAACGGCATTCTGCATGTGCTAGCGCGCGACATTGCCACGGGGAAACAGAAGGTCGTGGAGATGAAATCCGCCGTGGACGTGGACGATGCTGAAGTCCAGAAGATGGTCGAGGAGTCCGTGGAACACTTCTTCGATGACGTGCGCGCTCGTCAATGGGTGGAAGCCAAGCTCAAGGCCACGGAGACCGTCAGCGCGACGAAGAGCGCTTTGGCCGAATGCGCGGCAGAGATCGATGCCGGCTACCAGACTCAGGTGGAGGCGGCTCTTGCGGCGGTGGAATCTCTCATCGCGGCGGAAGATCCACAGACGCAGATTGGTGATCCGGCCAAGCTCAAAACGGCGACCGCCACGCTCGACGAAGTGACG
Source organism: Pedosphaera parvula Ellin514 (assembly GCA_945872975.1). Lineage (GTDB taxonomy): Bacteria > Verrucomicrobiota > Verrucomicrobiia > Limisphaerales > JADJPG01 > JADJPG01. Next base: position 18,651 of record CAMCCU010000034.1, on the reverse strand, counting down.
AAGCCGCTTGCCGATGTGCTGATGGATAAAGCGATGGACGCCATGCTGCGCAAGCGAGGATTGATTCAGTAGTCCTGCGGTCGCCAAGCGGGCGACGCTTACTTCATCACGAGATCGTCAGAGGTCCACATCCGGTTGTCGGGACCGGCGGAGCGGATCTCCATCTCGCTGCGGGAGAGCTGATGGAAGAAGTAAGGAGTGCCCCAGTTGTCCACGAGTTCACCGCGAGAGTTTACTCGCATTCCGTCGTCGGGATTGAGGAAGACGGCATGTTTCGGATTCTCGCCGCTTAGGATGCGGGTGATCTCGGCGTTGTCGCCCACCGGGTTTTCGTGGAAGCGCAGGTTGTATTGGCGGAATACGCTTCGCATGTTTTCCAGCACAGTCACGGGAGTAAGCCCGGAGTTCAGCTCGCCGATTTCGGGCCCGGAGGGAGCTTCTTCAACTGCGGCCAGGGCGACCGTTTTCGGAACGGGCTGCACGGGCTTGGGTTGCTCTGGTTCGGGTTCCGGATCAGGCGCGGGCTCTGGAGTTTCGGGCTGGATCGATTTCGTGAGAGGCACCGAGGAGGACCGCGAGCTGGAGGATGATTCCCGCTCGGGCGCGGCGACAGGTGTTGGACCTGATTTTCGAGAAGTCACGATCCACACCAGGCCGGCGGCAAGAAGCGTGAGCGCGATGATCGAGGAACGCTGCTTCATACGAAGCCGAGATTTGGCGACGAGAACCGGCCGAGGTTCGGGAAGACCGTTGAGAGGTTGCAATTGTCCACGCCGAACCACGTCGCCAGCGTCGCGAAGTATTGGTCAATGGCCGTCGTGGGAATCCAGCGACCGGTGCTGGTGTCGTCGGGACCATTGACGGCGAGCGTCGGGAAGCGTCCGTAAGTGCGGCGGCCATTGACAGCACCGCCCATGATGAGGTGATGGCTGCCCCAGCCGTGATCGCTGCCGTCGCCATTGCCGGGAAACGTCCGTCCGAAATCGCTGCCAGTGAAGGTCGTCACTTTGTCCGACAACCCGAGTTGCTCCATCGCACGCTGGAAGGCGTTCATGCCCTGGCTGAGTTCAGCGAGGAGATTGGCGTGCGATCCCGCGGTGGTGTTGGCGGCCCCGGGCGTTTGACTCGAGTGCGTGTCGTAGCCGCCGACCTGGCAGAAGAAGATCTGGCGCTTCATTCCGAAGCCGCCGTTGCCCGCGCTGCGCGAGCCGGCTTCGATGAGGCGGGCGATCATTCGCAATTGGCTGGCGAGGCTTGAATTGAAGGGATTGCCACCCGTCGGCGAAGTCACCGTGGTGGGGAAGGGAGTTGCCCAATAATTCGTGGCGGCGCTCGAAGCGATCGCAGCGTTCAGCAAACCGCCTGTTTGAATCGCGTGCTCACCGACATCCGCGTAGGCCTGAACTTGCAGGTTCGGATAGGGCAGGGCGAGCAGGTTGGTCAGGGACTGGAGGCGTGTTCCGGAAACGCTGGAGAGATTGATCGCGCCAGAGGTGGTGACGGAATATTGGGAAACCACGTTGCCGACTTCGAAGGTGTTTGCGCCCGCGACGGTGACGGCGAGGGAGATCGGCGCGCTCGGCTGCACGGCGGCGAGCAGGTCAGCGCAGCGGCCACCCCAGCCGGTCAGCGGCGGGCGGTCCGGAATGGAGGTCTGCCATTGAGTGACTTGATCGGAGTGCGAGAAGAGCTGCGGGGGTTTCTGCAAAATCCCTGATCGATACTCAGCGCGCGTCATCGGGTAAACGAGCGTGCCGGTGTTGAACAGGACGGCCAGCTTGCTCTCGTTATACAGCGTCGCCAGTTCGGGGCACGCGGGGTGGAGGCCGTAGTCGTGGCCATCACTGCTGAGCGACGAAAGGGGAATGGCGACATTGGGAGCGCCGGAAATCGGGATGGCAAGGACGTCGCTGCGGATGGCGGCGTAGTCGGCGTGTTCCGAGGGAATGGTGGGAATGATCAGATTGTTCGCGTCGTTTCCGCCGGAGAGAAAAATGCAGACGAGCGCCTTGTAATCGCTGACGGCGCTTTGGGCGACGGCGGAGTTGATGAAGCGCAGGTCGCCGATGGCGGCGCTCAGTGCTCCGGTGCCGAGCGCGGCGCAGGCGGCCTGGCGGATGAATCCGCGACGGGTGATGACGGAGACAGATTTGTCTTTCATAGGCTTATCTCTGAACGATGAATTCGGGCGAGCTGATGATGAGGTGGACAATCGCGCGCACGCGGTCCCGCATCTGCGTGTGGGTCGGTGTCGGCGAGGTGTAGGGAAAGCGCGTTGTGTCCGCGACGTAGCTGACGATGATGGATTTCGCGGCGGACGAGAGCTGCCCGGCGCAGAGGAGGGTGTTCAGTGCATCGACGGTTCCAGGAATACCGGCGTTCGCCGTGGCGGCGGGTGTCATCCATGGACCGACGTCCATGCCGATCGCGCCACCACCGCTGGTGAAACTGCTCAGGCCATTCGTGTTGCTGCCGTTGTTGAGGACGCCGCCTGTGAGGAAGTTCATCTGGAGGATGATGCTGGTGTCCGAGGTGAGCTGGAACTCAGGCGTGGTCAATCCAGCGGAAGCCAGGATGCCCTGGAATTTGTAGTCCGGGAAAAAGTAGTTGAAGACGGTGGGCGAATTCAGAGGCGTCTGCGAGAGGCTCGAGCTGTTGCCGCCGTCCGTGTAGTTCATGCCCCAGGTGCTGTAGTGAATGGTCACGCTGCCCGAGCGCGTCACCGGCGCAGCCACGAGCGGGAGTACGAGGGGATCGCTTTCCGTGCGGCTTGCTGAGGCGTAGCAGACGATGGTGAAGCGCGTGGAATTCTGAACGCTGATGACGCGATAGGCTCCGTTGGTGACGACACCGCCGTTGGGAAACTCGATAAACACATACTTGCCCGTGGTCAGCCCGTGCGGTCCGGTGGTGGTGACGGTGATGTTGCTTCCCGATTGAGAGAAGCCCCCGCCCGTCCACTTCGGGAACGCGCAGTTGCCGGAGCGGGTTACTGAGTCGGTGGCGGTGGCGGTGAACACGGAGCTGCTGGCGACACTGTTGACCTTGAAGATGCCGCTCTTCGCTCCGCCCGTGGTGAACGTGAGATAGACTTGATGGTTCACCGACAATCCATGGCCGGAATTGGTGACGGTGATCGTCGTGCCGACCTGGCCGTAGGTTCCAATTCCCGCACCGGACGAGGTGATCGTAAAGGTGTTCGCGTTACTGACGGAGACGTTGTTGTAGATGCGTGACGGTGGAGCGGTGCTGCCGGAGAAGCTCAGGTAAACGTCGTCACTGGAGCCGAGGCGATGTGGCTTGGAGGTTGTGATGGTGATCGTCTGGCCGCCGGTTTGTTTGAAGCTCGCCTTCACCGGAAGCGGAGCGGCCAGAGCACGGGCCATGGCGGTGGCGCGGAGCAACGGTTCGCGTTGTTTGCCGGATGTGGGGAGCGAAAGGGTGTTCGTGCTGCGCGCCTCGTAGTCGAGGAGGATGGCTTTAACCACGGCCTGCATGTCGCCGCGAACACCGTCGCCGTTGTCATTGAACTGCTGCACGACGCGATAGACGTAATCGCGGCTGGGATGGCTCGTCACCATGCGCTGGATGAGTTGACGGCAGATGAAGGGGCCGACGCTCTCGTTGTGGAAGATGGAGTCGAGCGCCTTCTTCAGGTCTTGTGAGCAGTAGTAGTCGAAGTTGGTCGTCGCGGTATCCGCGTTCGCGCCGTAGGCGGCGGGGAGAATGACGTTGTCGAGAAGACGCTTGGTTCCCAACTCGTGGTGGCTTGGGACGAGCACCATCGGGTTCGTATAGTTCGCGCTGGGATTCCAGTTGAGCGGGAGCCGCTTGTTCGCCTGGTTGGTCTGCCAATAGTTCCAGCCAGTGAAGACGTGCGAGTAGCCGGTGACGACATCCTGATCGTAGGTTGGGACAAGATCGCCGCTCGAATTGATCACCAGCGTTCCGTCCGGCCACATGCGGTTCAGGCCGACCGAGAACAACTGGAGGATTTCGCGGGCATAGTTTTCGTTCGGATGCGTGCCCAACGCGAGGTTGCCTTTGTCGTTGCGGCGCATGTCGAGGTAGATGCCCATCGCCGGTGAAAGCGTGACGGCTTCGAGCAGTTCGCGGAAATTTCCGAAGCTGTGCTTGAGCAGGATGTCGTAATAGGAAGACAAGGCGCGTGAGTTGTCATCCAGCGGACCCTGTTCGGAAACGACGAGGATCTGGCTGAGCGCGAACGCGACTCGCTGGCGAAGCTGATCTGGCGCGGTGACAGACTGCTTCCACCAGGTGTTGAACGTGAGTTCACCGGGATACATGTCGCCAGGATCGGCGTTCGCGTTGGCAAAGACGTTCGTCAAGTGACCAGAGGTTTTCAGTTTGAACTGTTTGTTGATCCAGCCTTCATAGCCGGAAGAGCGAACGGACTTAATCTCAGCCACGCTGGCTCCGAAGGTGGCCTGCTGTAGGAATCGAGCGGCGGCGGTGGAACTTGAGTGATCTTTGGCCCATGCCGGCGGCGGCAGCGGCGGAGAGAAGCGGGCTGTGCCGTTGGCGAGGCCGAAATGTCCGTTGATTTCGCCAGCCGGATAGTCGGCAGAGTGGACGTTGATGTAGGCTTTGCCTTGCTTGATGATTTGCACGATGTCCGCCGCCGTGAGCGGGCCGGAAGGAGCGATTTGCCAGACGTAGCTGCCGTCGGTCTCCGCCGTGGCGGTGTCGATGTCGAAGACGATCTGGCCCTGGCCGTTCTTCCCGAGATAGGTGTCGGCATGAATGTGTTTGGCGGTCACCGACGCGGAGAGGCCGCTGTAGCTGAAGCGCAGGACGGCTTGAGATTCATCAACGCTGAGGCGCAGCGTGGCGGAGCCGACGCCCGAGCTGAGCGCACCTGACTGCGCGACCATGTTCGCGGTGTAGAGCGTCCCTGAGATTTCGGTGGGCACCGCCTCGACATAGGGGGCAAGCACGTAGCCGGGAACCACGCTGCCGGGCACGGTATTGGTGCCGTACGGATCGAGCAGCCACGCGACACTCCAGTGGTCATTCGCGCCCTTGCCCGCCTTGTGCAGGATCTCAATGTAATAACGCTCGCCGGCTTTCAGCGAGAGCCACCCGGATTTTTGATTCGGTTGAAGAATCCACTGGCGCGGAGTTGTGCTCTTGGTCACTACGGCGCGGCGAACTTTGTTGGCCGGCTCGCCGTCGTTGGAGATCCACAGCTCTGCAGCGCTGTTCGCTGCAATCCAGAAGTAGTAGTTGCCTGTCGTCGGCGGAACGAGATAGCCGCGGACGCGTTCACCATAGTTGTCGCCGAAGTTGGTGATGCCTTCGAGGTTGCCCAGGATGTTTGTCTGGCTCGCTGCGAGATGAAGGGGAATGTCCTTCACGGTGGAACCGGCCGCGTTCAGCCAAACTTCGCGCGTCACGGAGCTGCCAGTGTCGATGACGTCGAGGCGAAGAGTTGCGTCCGCCACGCCGACGGAATTGGTGGCGAAGAGCGCGAGGTCGAAGCTGCCCGCCAGACTCGGGATGCCGCTGATGACGCCGTTCGTGATGTCTAATCCCGCCGGAAGATTGGTCACACCGAAGCTGAACGGGGAGTTCGCGGCGGTGATGGTGTAGGTGAACGGTTGACCGACGAAGCCGACGGCGTTCAACGGGCTGGTAATGCCGCCGGCTGCATAGCCGTCAGACGATGGATAGAAGCGGTTGGAGGGGATGACTTGCCGGGCTTGGCTCGGACTAAACCAGGACAATCGCGCGCGCGCCGACCCGCTACGAGTGAAATACTCCATCCGGATGTTGTAGCGCATATCCGCCACGAGCGTGATGGCATTCGTCCAGGTCGTGGAACTTTGGTTCTGCCATTTGTCGATGAGCAACTGGTCGTTTACCCAGAGCTTCACGCCGTCGTCCGTGCGCGTCTCGAAGAAATAAGTCTCCGAATACTGGGGCTGCACCTGCCCTGTCCAGCGAACGGTATAGAATCCGTTGCTCAGGTCAGGCGTGGTCGCTGGTCCCCAAGTGAAATCAATCGTCGCATCGTTGGTGGTGAGGAAAAGATTGGTCGGGTTGAAGTTAACCAAGTTGGTGTAGGTGGCGCTGGCGTTGGTGAAGTAATTGCCCGTGAGACCGGTGCCGGTGGGAGTGACCGAAGCTGCAATGATCGGGGCGCCGCTTGCAGCGACGCCGCAGACGGGGCTCGATGCTTGTGGACGTCCGGCCAGATTGGCGGTCATCAAACTGGCGAGACTTTGCGAAGCCAGCAGATTCGTGAGGTAGCGGTAGTCATTCAGGCGAATGCCAACGTTGTCCGACTGGCCATTGCTGTTGGCCACGAGCGGATCGAGCCCGAGTTGATACTCCTCCCAGTCTGTCAGTCCGTCGCCGTCGGTATCGACGTCCGTGATTCTCATGCGAAAGAATTTGCTGGCGCGATCGGCTGGCGAAGAGATCGACACCGTGGCGCTCATGCGGGCGACGACTGCGCCTTCCGAGGTCCAGCTTTCGGGAGCGGTCCCTTGGAGTTCGGAAGTGGACTGCAACTCGAAACGCTTGCCCCGCGTTCCCTCCATCAAGACATGGAACGTTACTTGGAGACCATTCGTCGTCATCCGGTAGCCGGAGATTTTCGGAAGCGAACGGTTGTCGCGAGGGTCAGTGCCCGCCACAGCTTCAAGGCTGTTGGAAACTCCATCGCCATCGGAGTCGTAGTCCGGCGAAAAAGCCGTGGCGTTATACAACGCCTCCCACACATCGCTGTTGCCATTGTGGTTCAGGTCGAGTTGCTGGCTGCGCGCCTCGCTGACGAGGATGATGAGCGAGAGGAGTGACAGTGCGATCGACCATGTCGATTTGCCGCTTCGAGATAAGGCATTCATACCAGCTTTGCCCTGAGGTTGAAGGTTGAGGAATCCGGGGCTTGGAACTCGCAGGTGTCCACCGTCACGACAGCCTTTGGCGCTTCGAGCGACGTCTGATTGATTTGTGCGATTCGTATTCACAAGACCGTTCCGACCGGGAGTAAGCACTGTCTCTGCCAAGGCTTGGTTGCGGGTGGGAGCGACGGACTGACCACAGCTCACGAGCACTGCAGTCGTTCAATTCTCTGTCTTGGCAGGCACGAGCATCCAGTTTCAGGACACTAATCGTCAACGAAGCCGCGAATCGCTGTTGGGGGAAGTCTTTTGCCTGACTGTGCGAAGTCTTCTGCCGACGCTGGCAGTTTACCAGTGCGCTCTGTGTCCGCAGAACGATAGCTGGCATGGAAGCGGGACGGGATGCCTGAAGGCCGAGTCGTCCCGCAGGCGAGCAAGCGTGTCCTGTGCGCAGACACTACGGACTATGGTGCGGGCAAGAGCGGAGCGGGTCACGATGCGTCTCAGCATCGTCAGCGCATTAGTCCCCGCGTTCGAGCGGTGCGCGGAACTTGTATTTCTTGGCCAGGGCGAGACAGGCGGCGAGAGGCTTCATGCCGCCGGTGCAGGTGGGCTCGGAAAGCGACGCGGCTGCGGCGCAAACGCCGGCTTCGAGGCAGCGCTTGAGCTCCCAGCCTTCGTGCAGACCAAGCAGGACACCCGCGCAGAAGGCATCGCCAGCGCCCGCAGTGCCGGCGATGTATTTGCCGGGGAGGTTCAGGGAAGATTGCCAGACGTCCTCGCCTTTGCGGGTGCGCGCAAAGGCGCCCTCGGGGAAATGAATGACGACGACCTCGCGCACGCCCTGCTGGAGCAGAGCACCGGCGGCGTGACGCAGCGAGACTGTGTCGAGCGATCCATCCGGTTGGCGGATCTTAAAGCCAGCGGTCTTGCCCGCTTCGATCTCGTTGAGGACGCAGTAGTCCACGTACTTCAAGGCTGGAGTGACGATGCGGCTGAAGCGGTCGCTGTCCTCGCTTACCACATCGACGCTGGTCTTCATTCCAGCTTCCTGTGCACCGGCGAGCAGGCGGGCTGCTTTCGTGCCGAACTTCGTGTCGGGCGCGTCCAGTTCATCAAGCAGGAGCAGATAGCCGAGATGGAAAATCCGGGCCTTGATCTTCGAAAAGTCCAGGTCCTCGCCGGTCCAGTGGGCGTTCGCGCCGCGCGCGTGGAAGAACGTGCGTTTGCCGTTGGACTGCTCCGTCATCACATCGGTGAACGATGTTGAAGCTTCATTCGTGGCGCGGACGTGGCGGGTGTCGATCTTGTGCTTCTTGCAATCATCGAGAATGAACTGCCCCAGGCCGTCCTTGCCGACGAGGCCAGCACCGGTCAGCGGGAATTCCGAGCCGAGCCGGGAAAGATCCACGAGCACGTTGTATGGCGCGCCGCCGGAGCCTTGGGACTGGCTCAGGATGTTCGCGAGTTGCTCGCGGTGCGGGTAGACGTCGATGAGTTTGACCTGATCAATGATCCAGTTCCCGCCAGCCAGCAAGCCGGAGCGGTTTGAGGCAGATTTGCTTTTCGATGTGGCCATAATTTCCGGAGTATCAACTGATGCTTCGCCACGGGTCACCGAGGATCGGTGAATCCCATGAAACGCGCGAACAGCCTTAATTTAGTGAATGAAATGCGAGAAGCCTCTGGCAAGCGGAAAAATTGTCCTGAAACGGTTCCTCACGAGACTTTGGCTTGCGAATCCGAGCGTCTCGCGTGTCGTTGCGACGCCCTCTCACCTCAGCTTCTTGATCAGAACCTTCGACTTGCGGCCGCTCTGGTCGTACTTCTCACGACGGCTGGCTGGTAAATCATCGGGCGTGCCTTCAATGAAACCGCCCTTCGACATGAAGTAGGTGAACGCCTGGGTGGACAGGGCGATCAGCTCGCTGAGTCCCATCTCACGCGCCTTGCTTTCGACGAACTGGATCAGCTTGCGGCCGATGCCCTGGTTCTCGTGTGACGGGTTGACGTAGAGGTAGCCCATCTCGCCCTTGTTCTGCTCCGGGTAAACGTGGAGCGCGACACAGGCCACAGGGTTCTTGTCGATCTCGAAGATGTAGTAATCACCAAGCTGCTTCTCGAACATCGTCCGCGTCCGCTTCATCAACTCCTCGTTCGCCACCGAGTTCTTTGTCAGGAGCATCAGGTTGCGGATGTCCTTCTTCATCGCGCGACGAATCTGTTGGTACTCGTTCGCGTAGATCAAGGTGCCGATGCCTTCGTTCGAGAACACTTCCGCCAGCAATCCTTCGTCCACCTGCCCATTGATGATGTGAACGCGCGGAATACCGGCGTGACACGCGGCGGAAGCGTGGATCGCCTTCGACAACATCTCGGGCATGAATTCGCTGCGACGGGTGGCGAGCACGTGATCCAGATCACCGACCAACACTTCGCGGATCAGTTGTCCCTGCTGAAACAAGCCGTCTGCGGTGGTGATGTAAATCAGCTTCGCGGCCTTGAGTGATTCGGCGAGCGCCACGGCGACGTGGTCGGAGTTCACTCGATACGTCTTCCCGTCGCCGTCGAACCCGAGCGGTGGCACGACCGGGACGATGCCTTGCGTCAGCAAGCTCTGGAACAACTCCACATCGACGCGCTCCACCTTCCCGGTGAAGAGATGATCCACGCCGTGAATGATGCCGAGCGGGTGCGCCACGATGCCGTTCGTCGTCACGGCGCGCAGATCGTTGGAAGAAAGTCCTTCGAGGATTTCGTGAGTCAGCCGGTTGGCGGCGGTCAGCGCGAGCTTCAGCGTCTCGGCGTCCGTGATGCCGGCGCCATCGATGTTCGAGGGAGTCACCTTCTGTTCCTCCGCGAGCGCCTTGATTTGGGCGGAAGCGCCGTGAACGATCACCACCCGGATGTTCAGGCTGCGCAGCACCGCGATATCGAGGACGATGTTCGCGAAGTTCTCTCCGGTCACGATCGCGCCGTCGATGGCGAGCACGAAAGTTTTTTCGCGGAAGCGCGGGATGTATTGCAGGATGCCCCGCAAGTCGGTGGGTTTCATCTCGGGGAGCTACCGCGCGGTGGAGGGCGCTGAGGACGTGGGCACGAACTGTTTGCTAGGTTGCATTTGTAATCAGCCGAACGGAACGATCCGAACAAGCCGCATGCAAAAGAAGTATTCAGTTCCGCGCCGGATTCAATGCAATTCTTGGCCGTCTCCGCCCGTGCGTCGCCTGACATTTCGTTGGACACGACTCGTTCGGTAAATAAAAACTCGTCCCATCAAATCATGTGCTACCGACCGACTCTGACTCTTTTGCTCTCTTTCCTCGCTGTTGCGGTCATCGGCGCTGGCTGTGCCTGGGTTCCACAAAGCGCCCAGCTCAAGGTGGTGCCGACCGTGGCTCCGTCGGAGCAGGGGCGAGGAGTGACGATTGCAATCGAAGTTTTGGATCGCCGAATGACCACGACGATCGGTCGTCGAGGGGTGGATTCTGAGTACGCCCCGATTACGACGAAGCAGAATCTTTCCGTGCTGATTCGCAACGCGCTGATCGCGGGTTACGCGAAGAAAGGGTTCAATGCCATTCCGCACGAAGGCGAGCTCGGTCGTGTGCTGACGGTGGAGTTGAACACGCTGGCGTACACGACGGACATGGACTTTTGGAAGGGCATCGTGATGACGGATGCCGTGCTGAACGCATCGATGATGAAGAGCGGGGTCCGGTTCGAGCAGACTTACGCGGGGCGTCGCAAGGAGACGACCATCGAGGCGCCGCGAGCCAGAACCAACGAGCGCCTGTTGAACGAGGCGCTGGCGGAGGCGGTGAAGAGCTTGATCGAAGATCCGCGCCTGCTCAGCTTCTTGACGGAGTGATGGAATCCGGGCCGCACGTTAGCGCGTGAAGAGGAGGGTCATGATCTGCGCGGCGAGAATGCGCAGGAGCATGGTGAGCGGATACACGGTGGCGTAGGCCACGGAGGGCGCGTCCGATTTACTGATGGCATTGGCGAAGGCGAGCGCGGGCGGATCCGTCATGCTGCCGGCCATGAGCCCGCTCAGCGTCATGAAATTCAGCTTCATCACGGCACGCCCGATCAGCGCGACGGCGAGGAGGGGAATCATGGCGATGCAGGCCGCGCCAATAATCCATGAGAGACCTTCCGACGTGAACACCGTGTGGAAGAATGGCGCGCCGGCTTTCAACCCGACGCAGGCGAGGAAGAGCGTGATGCCGAGTTCGCGGAAGGCGAGGTTGGCGCTGGCGGGCATGTGCCAGACGAGCGGTCCGATGTGGCCGAGCCGGCCAAGCAAGATCGCGAGCACGAGCGGACCACCGGCGAGACCAAGCTTCACAGGGACGGGAAGTCCGGGAAAGGAGATGGGCAGGGTGCCGGCGAGAATGCCGAGCGCAATGCCGACGAAGATCGGGACGAACTGCGTTTCGTTCAGCGCCTTCACGGAGTTGCCGAGCATGGTGGACGCGTTGCGCAACCCTTCTTCGTCGCCGACGACATGGAGCACGTCGCCGAATTGCAGTCGCAAGTCCGGCACGGCGGTCATCTCGATGTCCGCGCGGCTCACGCGGGTGACGGCGACGCTGTAGAGATGTTCGAGACCGAGTTCCACCAGGGTTTTGCCGAGCACGGCCTTGTGCGTCACCACGATCTTTCGATGAGTGACGGCACTGGGAGCCTTCATCAAGTCGGCTTCGCTCGCACTGCCGATGACGCGTGTGAATTGTTCCAGCCCGCGCCAGGTGCCGACGATCAGCAGGGTGTCGCCCAGGTGCAACGTCGCGTCATCGGTGGCGGTGAAAACGGTCTTCTGGCCGGCGCGCCGGATGCGCGAGATGACGACGCCCGTCTCGCGGCGACCGGGGACTTGTCCGATCGCGACTCCCTCGATGTTCTTGTTTTCGACGACGACATTGAGGCGTCCGAGCGGTTCGATGCCGCGCTGTTGTTCCGCGCGAAAGAGCTCGGCTTCGCGCACGGGATCGATGCGAAAGATTGCGCGTGTGATGAGCAGTGAACCGATGATGCCGATGATGCCGATCGGATAGCTGACCGCGTAGGCGAGCGCCGGAATGGCGGCCTTGCCGGCGGGAAGATTGCCGACGGTGGCGAGGGTTTGCTGGGTGGCGCCGAGGGAGGGCGTGTTCGTGGTTGCGCCGGAGAACAAGCCGAGGGCCGCAAAGAAATCGTAGCCGTGCAGCCACGCGCCCAGGGCGGTGACGCCCGCGCCGAGCAGGACGACGGCGGCAGCCATGACGTTCAAGCGCAGGCCATGACGCCGCAGTGACGCGAAGAACCCGGGGCCGAGTTGCAGGCCGATGGTGAACACGAAGAGGATGAGGCCGAACTCGCGGACGAAATCGAGGATGCCGTGGTCGATCTGGAGGCCGAAGTGGCCGAAGACAATTCCCGAGAACAACACTCCCGCAGTCCCGAGCTTTATCCCGCGCCAGCGAATGCCGCCAAACGTGAGCCCGGTCACCGCCACGGCGGACAGGATCAGCAGCGCATGCGCGACCGGTTGTGCCTCGCTGAGATTGGTAAGCCAGTTCATCGATACGTCGCCTCGGCGACGGAGACTAGCCTAGGGCGTTTTTGATCAGCGCGAGAAGCTCGTTGAATTCATCCACGGCCGGGAATTGCGGAAATTGTTGCTTGATGTTGTCGGGCGCGTGAAAGAGGAATCCGGCATTCGCTTCGCCGAGCATCGCGGTGTCGTTGAAGGAATCGCCCGCGGAGACGACGTGATAGTTCATGGCCTTGAGCGCGGCGACGGCCTTCTTCTTCTGGTCGGCGATGCGGATCTGGTAGCCGGTGATGCGATCGTTTTCCACGATGAGCCGGTGGCAGAGCAGGGTGGGCCAGTTGAGCTGCTGCATGAGCGGCTTCGCGAACTGCTCGAACGTGTCCGAGAGAATCAGCACCTGGGTGGTCGCGCGCAGCTCGTCGAGGAACTCGCGGGCACCAGCGAGCGGGGCAAGGGTGCCGATGACCTGCTGGATGTCCGACAGCTTCAAGCCGTGCGCGTCGAGGATTTTCAGGCGACCTTGCATCAGCTTGTCGTAGTCCGGTTCTTCGCGGGTGGTGCGGCGGAGTTCCTTGATGCCGGTTTTCTCGGCCACGGCGATCCAGATCTCCGGGACAAGCACGCCTTCCAAATCCAATGTGACGATTGACTGTTTCACGCGGGCGGAGTGTTCCAAGATTTCCTTTGCCTGTCGAGTGTGCCGCTGCTTCCCTCGGCGCGTTGATGAATGAATCTGAAAAAACTTTGCCGCCGCTGACGCCCGGGACGCTTTACCTCGTGGCGACGCCCATCGGGAATCTGGAGGACATGACCTTCCGCGCCGTGCGCGTCCTGAAGGAATGCGACGTGGTCGCGGCGGAAGACACGCGGCGCACGGGGCAGTTGCTGAAGCACTTTGGCCTGTCGAAGCCGATGCTGAGCTATTTTCAATTCAACGAGGCGAAGCGCAGCGAGGAGATTCTGGACCGATTGAAACGAGGGGAGAAAGTAGCGCTCGTGACGGACGCCGGCAGTCCGGGCATCAGCGATCCGGGCGAGCGCGTGGTGCGCGCGGTGCGCGAGGCGGGGCTGCGCGTCGAATCCGTGCCGGGCCCGTGCGCGCTGGTGGCGGCGCTGACGGCGAGCGGGCTGCCGACGGACGAATTTCATTTCATTGGGTTCCTGCCGCACAAGTCCGGTCAGCGACGCAAACAGCTCGAGGCGCTGAAGCAGTTCGCCGGCACGCTGGTCCTTTATGAATCGCCGTATCGCATCGAGAAGCTGCTGGTGGAACTCGGCGAGGTGTTCGCGGAGCGGCAGGTCGTGCTCGCTCGTGAGCTGACGAAGAAGTTCGAGGAATTCCTGCGCGGCACGCCGGCGGAGCTGCTCGAAGTCACACAGAAGCGTTCGTTGAAGGGCGAGTTCGTGGTGATGGTTCGCGGCGTGGCGGAGGATTGACCGGCACTTTGCCGGTGGCGTGTTTTGGGCCGCCAAGGTGCGGGGAATCACGGCCGTTTCACGCTCAAATTTTCCTTGTCATCGCGGCTGTGAAGATTTTTGATGCCGGTGTGCAGACGCACAATTCAAAGTGAACTGAATCCGACCCGGCGCTCTACAGCTCCACAATCCTTCAACCCCTCATACCCTCCATCACATGGCGACTAAACTCTTCGTTGGCAATGTTGACTTCAATGCCACGGAAAACGACTTGCAGGATCATTTCAGCAAGGCAGGCACGGTGCTCTCCGCGAACATTGTTCAAGACCGCATGACGGGCAAGGCGCGTGGCTTTGCCTTCGTCGAGATGAGCTCGGAGGAGGAGGCCCAGCGCGCCGTCTCGGAGCTGAATGGATCTGAATTCGCCGGCCGCAAGCTGACCGTCAACGAAGCGCGTCCGAAAGAAGAGCGGCCCCGCAGCAGCGGTGGTGGCGGTGGCGGCGGTGGCGGATATCGCGGTGCCGGTGCTGGCGGCGGTGGCTCCCGTGGCGGTGGCAGTGGCGGTGGCGGCGGTGGATACCGGGGCGGTGGCGGCGGCGGTGGTGGTCGCAGTGACCGGGGTGATCGTGGAGATCGCGGCGACCGGGGAGATTATCGCGGCGGGCGGTAACCATTTGCATCGCCCTGGAGGCGAGAGATTTTCCTCAGCGTGTCACGCCTCGCGTTTGGGTGAGCGCTCAGGGCTTGAGGATGTGGTTGAATTGATTCGGGTCGCCCGTCGAGCTGAGGTGGCGCTTCAGTCCGCCCATGGAGAGTTGCTGGACGCTGCTGTCACCCATCAGCATGTTGCCAGAGTCGTTATGGATGTTCCCCTGCCAGCGTGCGGTGCTCTGTTCCAGCAAGGTCGCGATGCCCACAAGCTGGGCTGACTCGCAGTTCTGTCCGTCAATCCCCGTCAGGTTCCGGTCTCCGGCGACATGAACGCCAGGTAGGCTTTCGTCCGCATCTGTCCCGATGAAATAGCTGAGCGCCGTATTCTTCATCGCCTCAAATCCGAAGCCTGGTGCGGTCGTCCAGTCGTTGGCCTTTTCCCGCTCGCCATCGCTGGGACAACGGAAAACGCGCGGGGTGGAGATCTCACTGCGAATCAGGCTGAAGCTCTTCCAAGCTTCCGTCTCCCCCTGGCTTCCTCCGCTGCTCACGGGCAGGCGCCATGGGAATCGTCCCTCGTTGTCATCCGCCCACATGCGCAGGGCGAGGCCGTTTTGGCGCAAGTTATTGACGCAGGAGATTCTCAGCGCCTTGCCTTTGGCCTTGGAAAGAGCGGGAAGAATCATGCTGGCGAGAATCCCGATGATGGCGATGACGACCAGCAGTTCAATCAAGGTGAACGCGCGCGTTCGGTAAGTTCTGCCGTCTCGGATCATGCGTCACGATAGTGCGCGAGGTGTGGACAAGCAAGGCGTGCGCTGCGCCAGACTGCGCTCTCCGCGATCAGGGCAGGACTTCATTCCGTCCGGCCAGTCGAGCTTCCATTTCCGCCCGCTTGGCAGGCAGTCCACCGCCAAGCGCGCCGGCGAGGACGGCACACAGCTCGGTGGCTTCCGTCACGCGTGGAGCGCCGACGTAATTCGCGCCGGCCTTGTACAGTTCCTCGATCTCCGCAAAGGATTCGCTGGTCACGATGATCTGTGCCGTCGGGTTCAGTTCCCGAAGCTGCTTCACATGGATCAAGTTGCTCGTCCCTTTCAGAATCCAGTTCGGCAAAGTGCAGACGAGCACCTCCGCCCGGCCGACTCCGGCATGAAGCAGCGTCTCGCGTTTGCTGATGTCGCCGTAGATGACTTTCACGCCGCGCTCCCGCAGCTTCTGGTTTACGACAGGATTGAAATCAATCACCGCCAGTTGCGAGAGCAGCTCGGGCTGGCTGCGCTCGATCTCCGCGACCATGGAGCTCGCCGTGGTGAAGAAACCCAGCAGCATGATGCGCGGCGCCTTCTCTTTATCCCCGGCTTCCTTTTGCTCGTGGTCGAGGTCGGGCACGCCGGCTTTCTTGAGCAGCGCACTGAGCCTCCGGGCAAGCGAATCCGACGACGCGACTCCGTAGGATGACGCCACGGCCAGCAGCACGAACGCGTAAGCCATGATGTCGAGCGAGTGTTGGGCGATGTGCTTCGACTGCTGGCCCATCAGCAGGATGACGAGGGAGAATTCGCTGATCTGGCTGAGGTTGATGGCGGGCAGCAGGCTGACGCGATGGCCCTGACGCATCCCGTGCAGCACGGGAAACACTGTCACCAACCGACTCACGATCACGAAGACGCCGATGACCAGCGCCCAGAGGAGCAGGTCGAGCGTGGGCAAGGGAATCCTCATGCCCAGCGCGACGAAGAACAGCGTCACAAAGAAATCGCGCAGGCTCGTGACCTTGGCCGCGACATCCAGCGTGTAGGGGAAGGTGGACAGCGCCACGCCTGCGATGAGCGCGCCCATCTCGCGCGACAAGTCCAGCAGGTCCGCCAGGCCCGCGAGGATGAAACACCACGCCAGCGCCCCGACGAGCACGAGTTCGGGCGCGCGCGCCATCGCCTTGAACAGCCGGGGTAGAAGATACTTGCTGACGACGAACGCGAAGGCGACGAGCACGAGAACCTTGCCGAGTGACTGGGCGAGGATGAGCAGGGACGGGTTCTGAAGGTTTGGTTGCAGCGCGAGAAACAGGATCGCGAACAGGTCCTGCAGCACCAGCACGCCAAGCGTCAGCCGGCCGGATAGGGTGTCGAGATCTCGCTTGTCGTAGAGAATCTTGACGATGATGACCGTGCTGCTCAACGCCGCCGCCACGGCGAGATAGAGCGCGTCCAGCCGCCCGTTGCTGAGGTGAAATCCCCACGCCAGGAAGAAGAGAAGCCCGAGCACGCAGCCGCCAAGAATCTGGGCCGCCGCCGTGACAGTGATGACACGTCCGGCGCGGAGCATCTTCTTGAGATCGATCTCCAGCCCGATCATGAAGAGCAGCAGGCTGAGGCCGATCTCCGCGATGGCCGAGATGTGTTCGTCCGTCTTGACGATGCCAAGCCCGCGCGGTCCACAGGCAAATCCAGCTGCGAGGTACGCCAGGATGAGCGGCTGTCTCCAGAGTTGCGCCAGCACGGCCAGCCCCCAGGCGGCGATGATGCATGTCGCAATTTCACTGACCAGACTGTGATCCACGGCGCGAGAGGCTACGCAGCCGCGATGGACAAAGCAAACTCTGGAAGCGCTCGGGAGGGGCTGACGAGCGTCGCTGTTTACGTTGCGTTGGAGCGCGGGCGGATGAGGAGCACGAGCGCGATCGAAAGGATGGCTGCGCTGGCGAAGACGCTGAAGGTCACGTTCAGCGGCACTTGTCGGTCGCGCAGGATGCCGAAGCCCCAGTCTGCAAAGCCGCCGCAACTGATGCTCACAAAGTTCATGATGCCGTAGCCGGTGGCGCGCAGTTCTGGCCGCACAATCTGGCAGAGGATGGGCATGTTGTTGCCGTCGAAGAAACCCCAGCCCAGGCCGAACAAGGCGAGGAAGCCGATCGCCACGCCGAGACTTCCGGCGTTGCCCACGCCGAAGATCGCCGGGACGATCATGGCCATGCCGATGGCGCTGATAAAGATTCGCGCGCGTTGATTGCGCGGCATCCAGCGGTCCGCCAGCCATCCGCCGAGGAGCGCGCCGATGATCGCCGCCATCTGCCAGGAACTGGTCGCTGCGACGCCGGCCGGTCCCTGCTTGATGCTGAACTGCTGCTTGAGAATCGCCGGCATCCAGTCGCGCACCACCCAGCCGGCGAGCGCGGGCAAGGTGAAGTAGAGCACGAGCAGGATGAAGGAGCCGTTGGTAAGCAGGTCGCGCGTCGAACGCCAGACGGAGGGGGCGGGCGCGTCGATGGAGTTCGCGGGCTTCGGTGCGTCGCGGAGCAGGAACAGCAGCGGGATGGCGTAGAGCACGCCGAAGATGCCGCACGCGTCGAACGCGAAGCGCCAGCCGAAGTCTCCGGCGTCTGCCACGTAGCCGCTGAACCCGCCCACGATGACGCCGGTGTAGATGCCCATTTGATGAAGACCCACGGCGCGCGAGCGGGTTTCCCCGAGATGAATGCTGGCGATGAGCGAGAGCGCGGCGGGAATGTAGAACGCCTCGCTGATGCCCATGAGCGAACGGGTCAGGAGCAACCCATCGTAGGTCGTGACGTGTCCTGTGGCCCACGTGATGGCGGACCACACGAACAGGCTTCCGCAGATGGTGTAGCGCCGGCTGAAACGATCCGCGATGTAGCCGCCGATCGGGCTGAAGAACGCATAGACCCATTTGAACTGCCCGAGCATCTTCCCCCAGTTCGCGTCGGTCCCGATATCCGGGATGTCCTGCATCACGGAGAACTTCATCGAGGCGAGCATCTGGCGGTCGAGGTAGTTCAATAACGCGACGGGCCAGAGCAGCGCCACCACGATCCAGGCGTAGCGCAGCAGGGAATTGTTTGGGGAGCTCATGGGCGTTTCAGTTGCCTTCCACCCAGCCGACGGTGAATCGTGCGAAGGAGAGTGTCTTGTAGCCGTCGCGCTCAAACAAGCAGCCGACGGAACCATCCGGCAGCGACGCGAGGCAGCTATAGGCGAAGCCGCCGGGATGCAAAATGCGCGATGCGGGCCACGTCTTTCCTTCATCGCGGCTCAGGCGAATCACGCCGTTGGTGCGTCCGGTTTGCGTCCCGGGATTGCTGAACAGGAAAACATCCTTCGAGGGATCGCCGCTGCCGGGATGGCGCAGGATGCTGGCCTGGCAGGTTGGTTCGAT
>CAMCCU010000033.1 GCA_945872975.1 Pedosphaera parvula Ellin514 | reverse complement strand
TTACCGAGGAAAACTCGCGACTCCTTGCCGCCAGGGTTTGCCTTAAAATGATCCCCGAGGCGAGTTGGTGGGGGTTTGGCCCCGGCACTTTTCAAACGGCATTCCCGTACTTTAGCGCGGGCTTTGGCAAGCAACTCAACGGTCGCTGGTTCTTTGCTCATCAAGACTATCTTCAAACCCTGATCGAGTCGGGGTATGTCGGGTTCGCTGGATGGGCAGCGCTGATCGGTGGCGCAATCATCTATTCGTGGCGACAACGATTTCTTAACGGCAAAGGACTTGCCGGATCTGCCAGGACGACGCATTTCGGATTGCTCATTGCCCTCACGGGTGTCCTTACACACGCCCTGGTTGATTTTCCCTTTCAAATCGCCTCCATCCAACTCTACACGCTGACAGTCGTTAGTATTCTCTGGTCCTCCAAACACTGGATGCGGGAGCCGAAACGAATGCCCTTGCGCCGAAAAGCCACGCTGCCTGCCGATGCCCTGGCGTGTGCGCCGTGAGTGGATCGTGGCTGATGCCGTGAGGCGATCGACCAGATGTTTGTTCGTGTGATTTCAATGTTTATTTTGGCATTTCCGCTTGCGTCTGACGCACCGATACAATAGTAAGACGCCGTGATTTTTGCGTGGGGTCGTAGCTCAGTTGGTAGAGCGTCTCGTTCGCAATGAGAAGGTCGCAGGTTCGATCCCTGTCGACTCCACCATTTCGCAAAACACAGTTCTCTCCCTCTGCTGAAACGCGTGTCTGATTTAGTCGTGTCAGACAGCTCGCTGCCTTCCGTTCGTAGCGACTGATGGATAGTCAGGCAAAATCCCAGTGCGACTTCGTCCCACTTTCCGAACTAAATCTCTTACTCAGAGCGCCAAGAGCTTCGAGGCCAAGACAGTTCCGCCACTGCGCGACGTCACTGCTCGGAAATAAAAAGGGCGCAATCCGGGATGGGTTGCGCCCTCTTCGCTCCAAGCAAATGTGTCAGGCTGCGCGCCGACTTCCAAACAGAGAACTCATCAGCGATTTGCCCTCGACCTGCCCTTGCTTGACTTTCAGCTGCCCGAGAAGCGATTGAAGTCCGATGAACAACTTGTGCCAACTATTCTCAACATTCCGGAGCGCATTGTCGTTCATCTCGCTCAAATAACGAATAGATGGCGCTCCCGCGATCAGCCCATGTACATCCTCGCGGCTGATGGGGCCGCAATCAATCGCTGACAGGATCAGTTCCAGCTCCTGGGTGATGACGCTCTTGATCTCCAGGAACTGGCTCTCATCTTCCTGCGTGAATTTCTTTGTCCGCGCCATGTTCATGAACGTGTTGAACTGTTTCCAGCACTCGAGGTAGTTCTCCATGCGGGCGATAAGCTGATCGACATTGCTTTTGCTCATAAGAATTCTTCGGGTTAAGGGCTTTTCTTAATCTTCACTGCGGATTGCTGGTTCAAAGACTGGGGCATGAGGAACACGATGGCTCCTTCACCAAGTTCCCGGGCCAGCAGCTTCAAAGCTGAATACTGAATGACTATTTCGTTAAGCGGCATGTGCGCTCGTCTGGCCGCACGGAATGAAGCCATCACTTGCTGACTGATCGCATCGCGGTGGCCCGAGGGAAATGACTGCGGGAGCGTGGAGGTAATCGTCGCGCCCTCCTTATCCACCGTGAAGCTTCCAGACGGCAGGTGAACCAACCCCGGTTCGGCGGTCTTGAATAAACGACTTAAGATGCCCATTTGCTTAAAATGCTTTTGAATGAATCCCGCAGGTGTTCTTGTGAAACTGCGGCCGGAAATCCGACACAGATATCGGAATTTCCACAGGGGGCCACCGCAACTTTGTGCTGCAAGCCCTGGCCGGTGATCTGTTGAAGATCTCCCACATGAAGCCGCTCCCCCAGCGCACGAAAGTTATCCAACGTTTCCTTCGTAAACTCTGAAATCGGTTTGGGATTATCGAGTCCCCAGAATTCTTGCGTCTGGTTCTTTTCCCGCCCCAAGGCCAGGACAAACTCGACACCTTCCATTTGAGAAACCTCGGCGAGAAGCGACGCGGCCCGACTGTTCTGCACGGGTGCAGGAGTCCCGGAATCTCCGCTGGGCGCGGCAGGCTGCTCGTCGAACGAGGCCGCTTCATCGATCGCTTGCGCGGTATTCAAGAGCAATCCCTGATAGGAGCTGAAGATGGTGCGCACGCGACTCGGATCGGCGGGGAGAGTTTCGAAACTGCCCGTCTTCCACGCGAGAATTCGCTGAAATGCAGGCTCGGAAGTCAATCCAGGCAGCTCCGCATCAAACACCTCGCCAGATTGGATGAATATTCTTCCCTCTGTCATTCCATTGGTGATCTTCAGGACGCACGAGCTTTGCGATAAACATTCAAGCTGAATGATGTCAACCAAGCCCTTGCTCTGCACTCCACGAAAGCCCTCCTGAGATTCCCTGCTAATCAACGACTCCATCGATTCCATGAAAAGCCCCATTTCCTGTTCCGTCTCGGGCTTCAACCAATACTGATCCACTCCCAGAGCGTAGGCGCGGGTCCGGAACTGTTCATCGCGAATCCCTGTCAATACAACGAGGCGAAGATGCGGAAATTTCCGACGGGCGATGGTCAATACTTGAAGGCCATCCATCTTCGACATGCTCAAGTCTGCGATGAGCAGGTTGAACTGCTCGGACTCCAAGATCGAAAGCGCACGGGTGCCGGAGTTCGCAACGCGAACTTCAGGCATGCTGGGCAAATGCTGACCAAGCATCTCTCGATAGAGATCGAGGAAATCCTGATCGTCATCCAACAACAAAATTGTAGGCTGGGCAGGCATTGTCACACACAAATACGAGTCATCCGATATCTTCTATCGTCACCAACCGGAAACGCATTAGCTGTGCACGAACAATATTGTGAAAAATCTTCAAGGCGGCTGAGAACAACACACTTCACCTGGTTCCGCGTTCGCGAAAACCAGCCCTCCTCCAACTTTCTGATTTCAACGACGCAACCTTGGGATGCACCCCACCTTCTCTGGTATTCGGCCGCAACCGCAAGCCGGCAAAAATTTAGCGCAATCAGCCGGACCGCTGGCCCACCGTTTGCTACCGACGTTTACTGCAAATGTTTGGCGCGTTCACAAAACTATTCAAGAGGTCGGAGCCGGTCCCGGCTGCGACACGTTCCACAGGCTCACAACCTCCTCCGCGTAGTGCACCCCCACTGCCTACAGATGGGACAGGTGCCAGGGCACAGGTGCCCAGAGCAGCGACAGGACAAAACAAAGGAAGCGATGCGCTCATCATTCCTTACGCTTCGATCATCAAAGTCATCCCCCAGGAACTATGGGGTAAACTCGCTCCTGCCGGATTGGCCGGCCACAATTACCTGATCGCCAGGAAAACCGTATTGGAACAGCTGCCGCACGGGGCGGTGAAGGCAAATTTCGGAGACCTGCGCCGGTGCGCGCCAAACGGCGTGTTCGTAAACAACAGTGCGGAAGACGCGCGGATGGTGGACCTGCCTTTGAGTGAAATCCTGACTCAACTCCACCCAGATTCACTTTCGCGACGTGAGAATCAAACTCGAGTGGAAGCCTCTCCGGATTTGCCGGACCTTTTTGGCGTGAACGGCGAACGCCTGGCACCCTTGCGAGTTTTGGAGAAGAAACCGAGTGCAAACGGTGCAACCTTTACCCGGCAAAAAGATCACACGTCATTTACTCCGAAACTGGCAGTACCTGCCGCAACCCAGCAACCAGAGGTTCAACTTCCGCAACCCAAAGTCGCACCCCAGCCTCCTGCGCCGACGATTCGGATGCAGCCCAGCGCGCCAGCCGTCCTGCCGGCAGCCACAGCCAAACAGGCTTCTGGAAGCGCGCCCATCTCCCTGCCAAAGCCGACTGTCCCCGTTGCCCGCTCTCTGCCGTCCTTGCCTTCAAATGTGCCAAGGCCAGCAGTAGCTGTCACCCCGCCACCCGTCATTCCGGTCGTCTCGGCTGGAGCAGGCTCTTTCTTCATTGCGCTCGACGCTCTCGCGTCGGCTTGGCCGGATGGTGTGAGGCAAGAGCTGGCTCAACTAAAAATCCCAGAAGCAAAAGTGGCCCTCCCTGCCAATGAGATATGTGAAGGACTCAAACGCGGGCGAATTCAATTTCCCTGGCGAATGCTCCGGTCATGGATTCAGCCGACTCCCATCTACGCCACTCCGTCGCCTCACGACAACGCCGTCCTCGAGCTGCCGCTGCGCACCTTAACACCACTATTTCTCGAATTCATCCGCTCCAATCCGGTGAACCGGCAGGTTGCAGACGCGGAGAACATCACCGAGTTCTTCAAAAAGGCGGAGCAGTCCTCGGGCACCAGCGCGGAGCTTCTACAACCGCTGTTCAATCCGCCAGGCGCAGAGCCGGCGCTTGTACCCGTGACTCGACCGGCTCCAGCGATCCCTCCTGACGGATTCTCACATGGAGCAACCGCGTCCGCCCTGCCCGCTGCAACAGCACCACAGTCAACCAACCAGCCGACCATCGAAGGAGACACGCTTTGCCTCCCCATCGCTCTCGTCATGAATGGTTGGCCAGAACCCGTCATGCACGATATTGCATCGTTTGGTCTGGGAGATTCACGAATCGAGATTCCCCTGTCCGCCATCGAGCCGGGCCTCAAGTCTGGACGCATCGAGTTCGATTGGCTGGAATTGTGTGGCTGGCTGAATCCGCCTTCCAAATCTGCACAAGTTTCGATCAATGGCGTCAATCGTCTTTCATTACCTCTGGGAATGATCGCGCCGTTCTTCATGAAGGCACGGGGTGCCGCACAGGTGCGCCGCCGAACCACGGTTGCGGATGACATTCCAGACCTGTTCAGTTCAGCAGGCACACCGCTCACACCACCCCGGCCGGCAACCAGCGCAGCAGCGGCCCAAACGCCCAGTGCCGCGACCGCACCACAACGAGCAGAGGCTCCTGCAGTCGCACCGAAGAAGGTTCCGACGAATCTCTCCGAACTGTTCGACGAGCCCGCAAAGAAGACATGGACGCCAAACGAGATTGTTCAACGAAGCACCAAGCTTCCCAAAGTGGCGGGGACTCTTATTGCGCTTCAGGACGGCCTGCTCGTGGCTGCAAACATGCCAGCGGATATCAAGGCTGAGACGATCGCCGCGTTCGTTCCGCAGATTTTCGGAAGATTAAACCAGTATACCAAGGAGCTTCAGATGGGGGACACCTCTGCGGTTAGCTTCACCGTCGAAGCTGGCACGATCCAAGTCTATAACACGGGCATCATTTACTTCGCAGCCTTCGGCCGGAAGGGCGACCTGCTGCCGCTCGCTGAACTGCAACTCATCGCTGGCGAACTGAGCCGGCATACCAAGTAAGAATTTAACACTATGGCGATCATCAATCAGGCATCGAAAGAACTACAGGTCAAAATCGTTTACTACGGACCCGCCGTCTGCGGAAAAACGACCAACCTCGTCCAAGTCCACGACCACGTACAAACCGCACAAGGAAACAAAGGTAAGCTCGTCTCGCTCGCCACCAGCTCAGACCGCACCCTGTTCTTTGACTTCCTGCCCATTGAAGCAATGGCCATCAAGGGGTTCAAAACCAAGTTCCAACTCTACACCGTGCCTGGGCAGGTCATCTACAATACCACCCGTCAACTTGTGCTTCGCGGTGTTGACGGCATCATCTTCGTAGCAGATTCGCAGTACGACAAAATGGAGGAAAATGTGAAGAGCTTCCAGAACCTCGAAGACAACCTGAAAGGTCTGAATCTGAACCTCTCCGACATCCCATTCGTGCTGCAATACAACAAGCGCGACCTCCCAAACGCCGCGCCAGTTGAATTCATGGAATATCTCCTCAACAACCGGGAGGAACAGGTGCCGTCATTTACTGCCTGCGCTCACAAATGTGAAGGCGTGTTTGAAACATTGAACATGATTACGCGACTTCTCCTGCAAAAATTCGTCGCGCAAAGCCAGCGCAAGGCCGCCTAACTCAAGCCAAAAACAAACGCCGTTCAACAGCCTATACCTATGGCGACGCTCCCTCAACTCATCGAAGAAGACATCGGCGAGATCAACAACGCTCTCCAGGAGTTGCTCATCAAGAGTGATGCGACCTCGACAGTGGTAATCGACAAAGGTGGTTTCATTATCACGCAAAACGGTCGTACGCAGGAGCTGGATACAATGACGCTTGCTGCCCTTGCTGCCGCGTCGTTTGCTGCCACCGAAAGTATCGCATCGTTGGTAGGCGAACCGAACTTCACCAGCGTTTACCAGCAAGGAGACCATTCCAGCCTCCTCGTGATCAACGTTGATGAATTCTGCCTCCTCACTGTCATCTTTAAGGCTACTCTAAGCGTCGGAGCCATTAAGTATTACGCAGCGGAAACCATAAAGCGGGTCTCCGCTCAAAACAAGAAGGCGCAACAGCGAGCTCCTGGTGCCGGACTTGATCTATCGATGTTAAACATGGCAGACCCCTCAGGGTTGTTTAAAATGAAAGTCGCCTGAATGTTCCGTTGTTCAGACGCGATAATGCAGGGGCTGTAACCCGGACCTATGCAGTCGAATTTCGAGGGATCACAGCCGCCCCGGCTGTTGCCCGGCGCGCCCTCGCGCCGAACACGAACCCTCAGGGACGCACCAAACAGTGCGTATCTTCGCACGTGCGAGGTGGTCCGCGAGGGCGCGGACCACTTCGCCCGAGGCGGGCGCGATCCCCATTCCGACTGAATCGTTCCGGATAAAGTGTCTCTATTCCGCTTTCTGCGGTTTAGACTTCAACTTTTCGCGCTCGTCCCACTGATTTAGTTGAAACATCGGATCGTTGTGCAGAAAATATTTGTCTGCCTTGTCAAGAAACTCCAGAGCCTTTTTGTCATCCCCGCGGTCACGGTAAAATTGTCCGAGCACAAAGTGTGCGTAGGCACTCACCGGAGCTATTTCGATAGCCTTCCGAAAACTCATGAGCGCTTGTTCATCCTGTCCCACCAACTCAAGCACTCTACCTTTGCTCACCCAAACATCGGAAAGGTAAGGATTCAATATTAACGCCCGATCGTAGCTCTCAACGGCCTGATTCACCAATTCGGTTCGTTCCCGTTGTTTCGCTTTGCCGACGCGCCATTTCGCTTGGTCCCTGTAAATATCCCCAGTCTTGATTAAAGGCCGCGGATACTTGGGATCAATTGAAGCGGCGTGCCTGTAAAAGGAAAGAGCCTCGTCGTAATTAAGATCAGCCTTCGCCGTATCCCCGAGGATCGTCAGACGAAATGCCCGTACCGTTGGTATAAAGGTGTTCACCAACAAGCCACAGACGACGATCAATGCGCCACAGGCCACGCGCCGTCCACGCAATCCTGCAGGACGTGAGAGCGGCGGCGTCAGCTCGATAGCTGTCGTCGCGCCCAGAACCACGGCAAGGAAAAGCGCATTTCCAAAGATGTGCAGATTAAAATCGAACCAAGAATGAACAAGTATCGATACCACGGAAATGATAGCCCCAACCGCGAAAGCTCGATCTTCGGAATTCGTTGCGGACCCCGCAATTTTGGCAGCGCGTTTGAAAAAGCAAACAATCACGAAAACCATGATTGCGACACCGATCAATCCGTAGTCTGCAGCCAGATTGAGATAGTCGTTGTGAGTATACTCAGGGAACGAGAGGATTCGATAATCCTTATACTTTTGATAGATCCACTGCCAAGAGCCCATGCCCGTTCCAACGAGCGGATTCTCACGAATAATGTTTATCGTCCCGCTCCACATCATCGTGCGCCCCCCGATGGTAGGGTCACCCAATGAAATTTGCTGGCCGCCTTCGCCGAGCACCAGGCTCTTCAAAAGATAGTTCTTGATCGGCTCCGAATTCCACAAAACCGCAGCTGTGCACAGCCCAACGGCAAAGACAATTCCCAGCCTTGCCATCATCTGCCGCCACTTCCAGCTGCCACACATAATTAGAGCAGCCATGCCGACTGATGCAGAAACCCATCCAGCCCGAGACAACGTCGACAAGAGTCCGATTGCAAGCATCCCCGCAACGTAAATGGTGAAGACCTTAGAGAGCACGGAACGTTCAATTGAACGGCTCTCTCGCCGAACGATTGACGCACGGGCGGCAACTAAACCCAGCGACATTTCAAGAAATCCTGCCAGGTGATTGGGGCAAACAAAAGTGCCGCTACCTCGACCATTGTAGAGTTCAGGACGCTCCCAATAAAAAATGAAATCCGATTTCGTGAACGACTGCCAAACCGCAAATCCGGCCTGAAACGAGGCGAACACCATTAACAGCAAGAGGAATATCCGCCGATCCTGTCTGGAACCAAAGCTCTTGGCGGAGATAAAATAGGCAATGCCGCAGCATGTAATCGACATCAACTCATTGCGTGCTTCATATTCCAGTTCAGATGCCACGTAACGGACGCCCGAATAGGCTAAAAACATGCTCACCGCCATGTCCAAAGTAGTCCAAGACCACGGTTGCCTTTGATCTTGGACGGTCCCGACAACCCACACGACACTAACAATTAACAGCAAAACGACAGACGGGGTAGCGAAGACGGGGTTCACTCCGCCCAAAAATCCCACTGCCGTAAAAAGAACCAGCGCCATGGTTGCTGCCATGGCGCCGGCGTTAAAACCGAACATTAATCTCAGCGCTCCACCCTTCGGGAAGAGCGAAACAGTTAGCGGCGATTGTGGCCGCGACCCTTGCCTTTGTCGTCTTTGGAACCCTTAGGATTCGGATTCTTGGGGTCTTTAGGATCCTTAGGATCCTTAGGGCTGGTCGGATTGTTTTTGGACCATTCCCAAGGATTGTCGATAAACGCCATCAGCCACGCGCTAGAGACAGCATCCATCTTTTGGAGGTTGATGCCTTGAACGGAAAGAGTGCGGTAGAAGTCGCCGCCAGCTCCATATGCGCGGGGATTGTAACCCAGCAACTGAACCAAGGTCTGGGCAATGATATCAGTCGTAATAGGTGCTTCCGCGTCCCAACCACCTGTTGGGCGCATACCGTTGTTGCGAGCCCACTGAATATAATCACGAGATGTCGCACCGGCCGGGAACCACGGGGCTTCACCGGTCAGAACGACCATCAATTGAAGATACTTGAGCTGCGTAGCGGAGTCGTCCGTAGCGGCCGACACCGAGCTTGGACTAAGGACAGCCGCGTAACAGGCGACACCAACTGCAAAGGCGGCAACCTTTGCAGTCAATCCTTGGAATGACTTCTGAAGAATACTTTTCATTTTTGCTCCGGGTTGTTAGTTGTTTATTGGAACGCTGAACCTTAAAGGACTCCCCATCCCGCTGTCAAGCGCAGATCTTTTTTTTGAGGATGCTTTTGGGACATGCTTTAGCGTTACTGGGATAATCGACAGACGAAGGCAAATACCGTTCAAAAAGTCTTAGAGCCAGTCAGCTCTCCACTTTATGCGGATGGGATGGGTGATGAGTGATGTGATGAAAATGGAGGTTCCTCGCTGTTTTCGGTGGAATAGGTGCGAGGCGGAGAAGTCGGCCAGAGACATCCTGGAAGGTAGCCGGGGGTCGAGCGAAGCGATACCCCCGGTTCAGGCATGGTCAGAAGTCGCACCCCGGCGGGGTGCCAGAACGGGTGTTCTGTGCGGAGAATCTGGCATCCCGCCGGGATGCAGGAGTGGCTGCACACACACCGGGGGTATCGTCGCGTACGGCGCTCCTCAACCCCCGGCTACCTTCTGGCATCCCGCTGGGATGGCCAAGAGAGGCATGCGGCCCTTCTCCTACTCCACCGATAACAGCGGAGAATCTGAAACTTGCCAGGCGCTATGTCGGAGACCATTGGCGGGGGGATGGCAAGCATTGGAATGGGATTCGAAGAAAAGTAAATCCGAACTTGAAATTCATTCGTGAACAAGGTTTAATCTAAGGCGCTTCCTATGCAAACGAGGGCAGGATACCTCTCGGCGAGATGTCATGCTCCCGGTGGCGTCGCGCCCACGGGAACGTTCGGTGGAAGCAATTAATCAGAAGAAAGCAGCTTGGTTCGCATCGCAGACACGAGCGTGACGGTTTTTGTGAATGACCGGGCGGGAATCCCGCCTTGGAAGTTTGCTAAAACATCCGACACGTGTTCCATTGTAGGCATCCCTGAGATGCATCTCGTTCTGGATGCTTGAACCCGGCGTTTCAGGTGGCACGGATGTGGCTAGAAAAATTCCAGTTTCACCTGTTTGAGAAAAAACCAGTAAACGATCAACACATGATGTATATGCGAAATGCATGTTTTAAAGCCCTAGTTCTCGCCTTAGCTGTGATCAGTTGGGCAGCAACCTCCAATCGAGCGCAAGCGCAGCTTACAACAACCCTGATCCCGTTCACGGGCACATGGAAGTATAACAATTCCGGCACTGAGTTGGGGACAGCTTGGCGGACAAATGGCTATAACGACGCTGCTTGGTCTTCCGGACCAGGTCTGTTGGGGACAGAGCCCGATACGCCAGCAGTTTACACCGTTCACGCCCCTATTTCGACTGCGGTCCCAGTATCCGGATCAGTCACCACCTTCTATTTTCGCGCAACGTTCAATTTTGCGGGCAACACGAACATCCCGGGTTTCACCCTGATTTCTTCGAACTTGATCGATGACGGCTGCGCCATTTACCTGAATGGACGTTTGGCCGGATCGGTCCGAATGCCTGCTACTTACACGGCTGCGACAGTTTCCAGTGGTGGTCCGGCGGTCGAAGGTCAGTTGGACACGGTGACCTTGGCCAATTTTCTCCGAACCGGCCAGAACACCATTGCGGTCGAAGTTCATCAATCCGGAAACACCAGTTCCGACATGATGTTTGGCATGAGGCTTGTCTCGATCGCTCCTCAGGCACTTGCCATCACCACTCAGCCCCAAAGCCAGACTGTCTCTGTTCCTGATCCTGCCGAGTTCACGGTCGGCGTCTCGGGAGGCCCGGCCACGTATCGCTGGCTGAAGGACGGTGTAAGCCAATCCTCGACCAGCAACACGCTCAAGATCGCCACCGTGTCCCTGGCAAGCGCAGGTAATTACCAAGTCATCATTACTAACGGCGTCAATTCAGTGACCAGCACCGTTGCTGTGCTGACTGTCTTGGCCGATACCGATGGCCCGAAAGTCATTGAAGCCATCGTGGACAATGGTTTTGGAACGAACAGCGTTAACATCAAGTTCGACGAAAATCTCACCACGGTCACTGCTCGTAACACGAACAACTACCGTCTCGTCCCGGTCTCCAACACCAATATCTCCATTAGGGTAACCAACATCCTTTATAGCTCAGCCCTTGGCGCGTTGTTGCAAGTCAGCACGACGGATGCGAACTGGAATCCTCGTGGCCAATACTTCGTGGTGATTAACGGTGTTGCCGACTCCAAGAGCAACAACATCGCGCCTTACACGCGGGTCCCCGTTTCGATCCAAATCACTACGAATCTGACGCAAATGTCTGATAAATGGTTCGAACATCACAATTTCGCCTTTGACCCGACCGTCTATGACAACACGGGTCCGAGCACGTCGTGGTTTGGGACTAATTACGTCGTGGACCTCAATGCCGGGCTTTGGACCGCGGGCGGTATCGGTGGCATCTACTTCTTCGATCCGGACAGCGCAGGCCAGGTCTGCACGGGTGACGACTTCGGTGAACTCATCGGATACCAGAATGACCCCACACTCTTCCGCCGAAACTTCAGTCTGCCCGGTGGGCTTGGCACCAATGGTGTCTTCCGCTTCCGTTATATCATTGATGACGGTATGGTTCTTTACCTCAATGGGGCCGAGATTCACCGCTACAACATGCCTGCTGGCGCTTTGAGCAGTGCCTCGAAAGCACTTGCTGATCAAAATCCTGCTAGCTGCGTCACCAATATTTCGATACCGGTCAAAAACCTCCGCGCCGGTGTTAATGTGCTGGCGGCGGCGGTCCACCAAAGCGCAGGATCCGGCGGTGGCGACACCATCTTCGGTCTGGAAATGGATGCAGTCTTCCTCAGCACTCCAGTGATGCCGATTCAAGAACCGCCCACGAATCAGTTACGGTTGTCCTACAGCTACACCAAGGCAACTCGGCAGCTTGTGATGTCGTGGCCGACCAACTTCAGCGGATTCAGCCTGGTCTCAAAGGCAGCGATTGGCACGAACGGCTTTAAGCCTGAATGGATTCAGGTCAGCGACCAGATGAATCCGTATACAAACTCCGTTCCGACGAATTCAAATCGATTCTTCGAAGTTAAGAAGCTCTGATCGACTTTTTAGCAACAAACTTGGAAGGGGTGACGCGAGTCACCCCTTCTTTTTTATCTTCATTCGTGGCCACGCCAGTTCAGATTCGTTGGCAAGACGCTTGGGTCCTGAGCTGAACCTATGCAGACAGGGCGCGGACCCCAGTCGCAGGCGCGCGGAATCGACGGGCAGGGCGGGAATATTCACGCGGGCGTCTGGGGCACGTTACGACGGTTAGTCAGTTTAGTCAGTGAATCCAGCGCTCTACGGGGTGACGCCCTCGGAAACGCCCAGCTTGCGGGCTGTTCGGAGCTTCTGGCGGACTGAAGTCGGCGCTCCCATCGAATGGATTCGGCTAACGTGTGATGGGGGGAATAAGCACTGGCTGAGGAGCGGACGCAGCCCTTGGTTCTTCCATTGAGTATTTCGGGTAACTGTGGGGTGAAGGGGCCGCAGTTTTTTTGGTGCCGTGACTTCCTCCATCGCTACGGGTCGGAACCACTTCTTTCGCGGCATGTCAGCTTCGTAAGTATTTCACCGTAAAGCGCTGATTAGAGTGCGTTGAATTCACGCCAAATGAGTGAGAATTTCACACCGCCACTTTTCCAGACCTGAAGAACACAGAAATGCCCCCTATTTCAGCGATCCAACCCGATGGCATCACTGCTGCTAAATTTTGAATCGAGTTGACACTCGGAATCGACGTAAAGTAAAACACAGCCCGTTCCCAGAACGGATAAAGATACTAAAATATGAACCATAATCGCATCGCCAGAAAGAAAGCTTTCACGCTCATCGAACTGCTGGTCGTGATCGCCATCATCGCCATCCTTGCAGGACTTCTCCTGCCCGCCCTCGCCAAAGCCAAGGCCAAAGCGCAACGCATCACCTGCGTCAGCAATCTGAAACAGATAGGCCTAGCCTATCGTATGTGGTCGAATGACCA
Source organism: Pedosphaera parvula Ellin514 (assembly GCA_945872975.1). Classification (GTDB taxonomy): domain Bacteria; phylum Verrucomicrobiota; class Verrucomicrobiia; order Limisphaerales; family JADJPG01; genus JADJPG01. Next base: position 7,149 of record CAMCCU010000033.1, on the reverse strand, counting down.
TAATGAACGCTTTCCTTGGCAGGTTGATCATCCCTCCGTCACCGTAAACAGCGACGGCACCCGTCGTGCGGCGATGGAAACCATCGATCATTTCCGGGCGATCTCGAACGAACTTAATACGCCCAAGGTTCTTGCTTGCGGCAGTGATCCGAGCCGCACTCGCGCGATCAACTTCGATTATTCAGCCGGAGTAGCCAGTCCCCTGATTGATTCCGCCGCCAGCATCAGCTACTTCGCCGGCTTGGATGCGGACGAAGTTCGCCCGCAGACCATCCTCGCCGGTGATCGCAATTTAATTAGGGTTGGCAGTGGCATCCAGGCGAAAAACGCAAGGCTGACCTTCACGACCAATCCGAGCACCGATGCGAGCTGGAGTCCGGAAATCCACCAGAACAGCGGTAACTTTGGTTTGTCGGACGGCAGCGCGACGCAGGCCACGGTTCAGATCCTGACCAAGCAGGTCTCGGCTCACATGAACTCGCTGGGTTCCAATACTTGCACGCTCCAATTCCCGTAATTGCGTCCAGTCAGATCACGAAATTCACGACCATGGAAGGCATCCGAAAGGATGCCTTCTCCTTTTGGGAATAACATGACGTCGTGGTCGTCATACTCTTGAAGTGCGGGGAAGATGGTTCCGGGAATAAAAGAATCCGGCCGCACCGAAACAAAGAATTGACACGAATATTGCCGGTTCACTAACGTAGCAAAACATCAACCTAAACACCTATGAAAGTATCTCCAACAACTAGCCACCGCGGCTTCACTCTCATTGAGTTGCTCGTGGTCATCGCCATCATCGCCATTCTGGCCGGACTTCTCCTTCCCGCCTTGGGTAAAGCCAAGCAGAAGGCCTCCATGACCGCCTCCATGAGTAACATGAAGCAAGCTGCTCTTGCGGTGCAGGTCTGGGCAAACGACAACGAAAAGTCCAGCACTCCGTGGCGTGTGTTAGCGGCTGACGGAGGCACGCGCAATCATCCGAGCGGGTTGAACAACAATGCTTGGTTTCAGTTCGCGGTGATGTCCAACGAACTGATGTCCCCCAAGATTCTCGCTTGCCCGAGCGACAAGCAGGCTCGTCCTGCGGATGACTTTACACTCAGCCCCTCAGGCGGTCTCCTGAACGGTGCCTACCAGAACAACGCGGTTAGCTACTTTGTGGGCTTGGATGCTGGTTCCAGCCGGACCGATGGAGCAATTCTTCCGTTCGAGCTCGCTCAGGAGCATATCGTCTTCGGCGACCGCAATCTCCGTGCTCCGGGTGGCTTGGGTAGCGGTTGCTCGTCTGGTGTTCTTCAGTCGGGAGCTATTGGTCGGCCTTTCACCACCAGTTGGGCGAACAAGCCGAACTATGGCCACGGCGATAACGGCAATGCTGCCCTTCTTGACGGCAGTGTGCAAAAGACCACCCGCCGCGACATCAATCTGTTGCTCGAGAAGGGTGATGATAACGGCAGCATCCACATGCAGTATCCCCGCCCTCCAGATGTTTAAGTATCTTTAGGAATCTGTTTTCCTTTCAAGCGCCCTCGCAAGAGGGCGCTTTTTTGTTCCCTCAGCCATCTTGAAAATGCCTCCCTCAGTGAGGAGCAGCAATCAGGCTTGCTCCAACCTTTTGCCAGCCGCCATAGTCCGCCGCCTGAAAATGACTTTCTGCTGTCGCGCCTTCTACAATCAGCGAAGCGAGATCGGATTTGATATTCCATGCTGCAAGTGATTCGCAAATGGGGAGACTTCGTGAAGTTCTCCCACACGATCTTCGCGCTCCCGTTCGCGCTGGCCTCCATGGCTATCGCTGCGCGTGAGAATCACGGCTGGCCGGGGCTGAAAACTTTTTTGCTCATCCTCGCCGCAATGGTGTGTGCCCGCACTTGCGCCATGGCATTTAATCGAATCGCAGACAGGAAGTTCGATGCCGCCAATCCTCGCACCGCGATGCGGCACCTGCCCGCCGGCGAAATCGGCCTCGCGAGCGCATGGAGTCTGTGCCTCTTGAGCGCGGCGGGATTGAGCGCGGCAAGTTGGTTTCTTAACCCGCTCTGCTTCTACCTTTCACCCGTCGCGCTGTTCTTTGTCTGCTTCTATTCGCTGACCAAACGCTTCACGGACTTCACACACGTCTGGCTCGGCATCGCGCTGGCGCTGGCTCCGCTGGGTGCCTGGCTGGCGGTGACAGGCGGATTCTACTTCTCACCGATCCTGGGCAAGACCACCGCGCTCATTCCCATCCTGCTCGGCGTTTGCGTCGTGTTCTGGCTGATCGGCTTCGACATCATTTACGCGCTGCAAGACTACGAGTTCGATCGACGCCAGAAGCTCCATTCGCTCGTCGTCGCCTGGGGACCACAGAACGCGCTGACGGCGGCGTTCATCTCGCACATGTTCATGTGGGGATTGCTCGTTGTCTTCGGTTTGCTTTGCCGGTTTCGGGTGGCATACTTTTGCGGCCTGATTTTCATCCTCGGCTGCCTGGTGCTGGAGCACTGGCTGGCGCGGCGGCGAAGCCTGAAGTGGATTAATACCGCCTTCTTCAAGCTCAACGCCCTCGTCAGCGTGGTCTTCGTCATCGTCACGCTCGCCGAGGTGGTGTTCCCGAACTTCAGGGTGATGAAATGAACTTTTCTCTAAAGCACAGCGACCTGCGCGACATCTACGACAAAGTGGTGGCGGGCGAACGAATCTCCGACGCCGACGCCTTGCGCCTGTTCGAAACCAAGGATCTCAACGCCGTCGGTGCCATCGCTGACTTCGTCCGCCAGCGCAAGGTCGGCGAGCGCGCCAGCTACATCATCAATCGTTACGTCAACTACTCGAACTACTGCATCCTCTCCTGCCAGTTCTGCGCCTTTGCCCGCAAGAAGCGGGACGCCGATGGCTTTCAGCATACCGTCGAAGAGATTGTGCAGAAGGCGCGCGAAGCCCTGAACATCGGCATCACCGAGATGCACATCGTCGGCGGCCTCCATCCTTCGCTGCCCTTCAGTTATTACACCGACATGTTGCGTGGCTTGAAGCAGCTTGACGCGAGACTTCAGCTCAAATGTTTCACTGCGATCGAGATCCTTCACCTCGCCTGGCTCGCGAAGAAGTCCGTAAAGGAGACGCTTGCTGAACTCAAGGCGGCTGGCCTCGACTCACTCACCGGCGGAGGCGCGGAAATCTTCCGCAAAGAAGTGCGCGCAGCCATCGCCAAAGGCAAAGAGTCGGCGGAGGAATACCTCGACGTGCATCGCGCGTGGCATCAGATGGGCGGGCGCAGCACCTGCACGATGCTTTATGGCCACGTCGAATCGCTGGCTGATCGCGTGGATCATTTGCGCCAGCTTCGCGCGCTGCAGGATGAAACACGGGGTTTCACTGGCTTCATCCCGCTGGCCTATCAGCCGGAGAACAACCGGATACCGGTGCAAACTCCGCCGACTGGATTTGATTCGCTGCGCACCATCGCCATCAGCCGCATCTATCTGGATAACTTCGATCACATCACAGCGTATTGGGTCGGCCTCGGCATGAAGCTCGCGCAAGTGGCTTTGAGCTACGGTGCGGACGACATCCATGGAACGATCATTGAGGAGAACATCTTCCGCATGGCCGGCTCAAAGGTGCCGCAGCTCCAGACTGAGAAGGACATGGTGAAAGCGATCCGCGAAGCCGGCCGCGTGCCGGTTCAGCGGAACACATTTTACGAACCGGTGAAAGTTTGGGACAACACTGGCGCGCAGGACGAAGCAGCCGGAGCGCAACCTTCCGCCATGCTGGAGAAGAATCTCGCAACCGCGTGAAGGCAACCGGACCAGACGATTCCGCGCCCAACCCATGAACGACGATTACGAACCGCTGAAGCTGAAGATTCCCGGGATGGAATCTGCCGAAGATTTGGGCCGCAGGATTGAGCGGGAGCAACTGCTCAAACAGCGCCGGCAAGAGAACGAACTGGAGGAAATTCCGCTCGCTCCGATGCGCGTCGGCTCCGTGCCTTATCTCAATGCGGTGCCGCTCACCCGTGGTATCGAGGATCAAATCATGTTCGCGCCGCCGTCCCGCCTCGCGGAACTGCTGCGCGAAGAGAAGCTGGATGCGGCGCTGGTCAGCGTTACGGCGGCGTTGTTTGAAGATCGCTACGACATTCTCGATACCATTGCCGTTGCGGCGTTGGGTGAGGTGCGCAGCGTCTTCCTCGCGCACCGGAAGCCGCTGGAAGAAACGCATCACATCTTCTGCGACACCGCTTCGCTGACGAGCGTGAACCTGCTCAAGGTGTTGCTTGCCGAGCGTGGCCTGACGCCGGACTTCTCGCCGCTGTCGAACTACGAGGACGCGCCGCATCACGACGCCGTGCTCTTGATCGGCGACCCGGCGATCCGCTTCGCGCTCGCGCCGCACGAGCATCAGATCTGGGATTTGGGAACGGCGTGGGTGGAGATGACGAAGCTGCCTTTCGTCTTCGCAATCTGGGCGCTCCGGCGAGGCATCGATACCACCAACATCCGCCGCGCCCTGCGTGAGGCGAAGTCATTCGGCTTGGAGACGCTCGAACACAGCATTCAACATCGTTCCGAGTTCACGGCTGAATTTCGCCGCGATTACCTGGGCTGGCACATTCACTATCACCTCGGTGCGGATGAGAAACGCGGTCTGGCGAAGTTCGTCGAGCTGCTGCGCAAGCACGGCTTGGGGCCGGTGCATGAGCCGAAGTTCGTGAGCTGACGCGCGTCACGGCGGCAGCATGCGGTAGAAGGCCGCGCCGGGCGGGGCGTTGGTATCCTCGAATTGGAAGAAGGGAACCAGCGGAGTCAGCGTCGTGAGCGTGGTCCAATCCGTGAGATTAGTGGAGCGTTGCAACTGGTAGGTCTGGTTCGTCAATCCATCGAAGCTGAAAGTGAATCCGTAGGGAGTTACCGACGTTTCCAGATACGGGAACCTCTTCGTCACGCGATAAATCAAGCCCTGTCCCAAGTCGCCTCCCACGGGTGTCGTGCCATAGAACGCGCCATCGGCGCTCTGCCACATCGCCGAGGCGGCCTTGCCACCACTGGCGTCAGCATCGGAGAAGTGATGGAGCAGGGAGTAGCGCAAGCCATCCTTGCCGATGCGAAAGATCACGCCTCGATCACGATAGCCGCCGTTGCGCGTCGTGCCGTAGAGCTCGCCATCGAGACCTTCGATGAGGCTCGATATTGGATTCGCGCCGTCCTTCGTCCCGCCCTTGAAGCTGCGCAGCACGGTGAAATGAGCGCCGTCCTTCTCCAATCGATAGACCACTCCGCGACCGGACAGTCCGCCGTTGGTGGTCGTGCCGTAGATCCGCCCGTCGCTCGCTTCCAGCAGCGGTGACACAGGGATGGAGCCATCGCCACCGCTGAAATTCCGCAGCACCTGGAAGTCTGCGCCATTCGTGTTCAGCCGGAACACCACGCCGTTCGTCCGCGGCGAGGAACCGGACGAAACGCAGTAGAGCATTCCATCGCTGGCCTGGATGGGCGACGCGCCGGCGAATCCGCCGTTGGTCCGGTTGAGCTGGTAAACAACTTCAAAGCCCGTGCCGTCCTTGCTGAGTCGGTAGAGCGTGCCAAAGCCATTGGTCCCAGCGGCGGACGTCATACCGTATAGAAATCCATCGACTCCCTCCACTGGCGCGCCGAGCGGACGAATGCCGTCAATGGCGAAGCGAGTGGCTGGTGCCAGGAACTGGTGAAGAATGGTGAACTGCGTTCCGTCCCTGCCGATCTTGAAGACGAGGCCGGTGATGAAACTGGTTCCATTGGTTTCTTCACCGCTCGTCGTGCCATAGAGAAAACCATCCTGTCCCTCAATCAGCCTGGACACCGGCCCGCGTCCTTCGCCGCCGTGCCCTGTGAAATGGTGCAGCACCGCGAAGCTGCCGCCGTCCTTCAGCATCCGGAAGATCGTTCCCTGCCCGTAATATCCGCCCGCGTCCGTCGTGCCGTAGAGCGCGTTGTCGCTGCCCTCGATCACTCCGGTCCGCGCCGTGATGCCGTCGCCGCCGCTGGCGGAGAAGCTCCAGAGCACCGCGTAATCCGCGCCGTTCTCTCGCACGCTGAAAACCGTGCCCGCGCCCGCGCCACCGCCGGAGAACGTCGCGCCGATCAAGCGGTTCCCCGGAGTTCGCACCAGTCCGCAAAACGGATTCCTCCCATCCACAAAGCTCTCGCCGAAACTCCGCAGCACCTCGTAGGCGCTGCCGTCCCGGTTGATCCGAAAGATGATCCCGCCATCAGAAACGCCACCGCCGGCGGCCGTGCCATAGAGTCCGCCATCGCTGCCCTCGATCAGCGCCGCGAACGAGCGGAAGCCGTCCCAATCCGGACCCCAGAAATCCCACAGGATCGCGAACCGATCGCCGCGATTGGAAACACGAAAGACGGTCCCTAATCCTGAGACACCGCCTTCGCGCGTGGTGCCGTAAAGATACCCATCGCTGCCCTCCAACAAGTTCGCGACCGGGCTGGTACCGTCCGTTCCATCGAATTCATGGACGACCGCGAAGGCGCTGCCATCCGTGTTCAGCCCGAACACCGTTCCCAAGTCCGCGCTCCCACCGCGACTCCCGGTCCCGTAAATCCGGCCATCGCGAGCTTCGATCACGCCGGACTGCGGCGCGGACGTTTCTACAGGATCAAGATAACGCAGCGTCGTGTAGTCTCTCCCATCGGTGCGCAGACGAAAGATCGTTCCTGCGTTCGTGGTTCCCCCGGCGAAGCACGTCCCGTAGAGCCAGCCATCGCGACCTTCCAGCAGGCTGCCGACGGGGTTGGCTCCATCATCCGCATCGACGCCAAATTGATGCAGGAGCTCGAAGTTCGTCCCGTCCCTGGCGAGGCGGAACAGCACGCCCTTGTCCGCCGAGCCGCCTTGAAACGTCGCGCCGTAGAGCAGTCCGTCGGAACCTTCGATGACCTCCGCCGCTGGCGTGCTGCCGTTCGTTCCGTAGAAGTTATGAATCACCAGGAAGCCCGAGCCATCCGGCTTCAGCGTGTAGATCGTCCCGCGATTCCCGCGTCCACCCAGACGCGCAGCACCATACAGATTGCCATCGCTTGCCAGCGTGAGCGCCGCCTCGGGACTTCTGCCGATCAAGTTCGTGAAGCCGAACGAGTGAAGCATCTGGTATTCGACCGCCGCCGC
>CAMCCU010000032.1 GCA_945872975.1 Pedosphaera parvula Ellin514 | reverse complement strand
AGTCGGCCCTTCCCGTCGTCGTTCTTGCAGGGCGCAAATTTCTTCCTGCGCCGCATCTCGACCGGCGACGAGGTGTATCTGGGCCTGAGCAACAACGACACGTTCGACCGTCGTGTGGTGCCGGGCATCTACGACGTGATTTACGAACACAAGATCGGCGACGAGGTGCCGCTCAACAGCGTGGCCGTGGTCATCGCGGGGTTGGAGATTTCGGGCGACCAAGTGTTCGAAATCGACGTGCCGATGGTGGGCGTGAGCGGCGCATACCTGCTCAACGGCGTGCCCTTTTCCGTCTCCTCGCTAGAGTTCGGCATTATCCAGGTGCGGGATGCCCAGACCCGCGCGTTGACGATGGTGGGTAACACGAGAGACCAGACTTATTCTGCGCGACTGATTCCGGGCGCGTATGACCTGATGTTTTCCCACCGAAGCGGTAACACTGTGCCCGCGAACGAGCTGACGGCTTTCCGCCGCGATGTGCCCATCGTGGTCTCGGGTTCCCTGAACATGGATGTGTCGACAATTTCCGTGACGGGAAATTTCACCGTCAACGGAGCGCCGCCCTCGGGTTCGGTGAATGACAGTGGCTGGATGTATCTTGTGGATCCAGACACGGGAGCGAAGTTGCTGCTCGGTTCGACGACGTACGGAAACTATCAAAGGGTGCTCATCCCCGGCGCCTACGACGTTGTGTACGAACAAGTCTCCAGCATCGACATGCCCGCGAATTTGAGCGCGCGATTTCTGACCGGTGTGCAATTCGTGGCGGATGGCACCAACGACATCAATATTCCCGTCGTTGAGATTTCAGGCGCCTTCCTGGTGAACGGAGTGCCCGCGCCAGACAATTCGTTGGACTTCGCCAACATCCAACTCCGCCAAGGTGAGGATATCGTTTACCTGGGGCAGACGAGATATGGCCACTTCAGCGTTCGGGTAATTCCTGGAACGTACAACGTGAACTTTGAAAGTCTCTCCAGCGGCAGCATCATGCCTGCGAACACGAACGCGGTGATCGCCTCCGTGGTGATCGCGGGTCCGACGGTGTTCGACATCAACATCCCGGCGGTCGATTTTGCGGCGGACGTGCGGTTCAATGGCGGCAATTTTCCCGGTCCCATCGCCGGCGAATCCGCGCGCCTGTTTCTCGAGGACCCGCTGACGGGCGACCTCATTCCGCTCTCGTTTGATTATCCCACCAGCGACTACGTCGCGCGGCGCATGGTGCGCGGCACCTACCGCGTGCGCTACGAATACGAGAGCGGCACCACGCTGCCGAGGAACACCTTCGCCACGCTCGGTTCCAGCCTGGTGCTCACGCAGAATGTGCAGACAGTGATCGATGTGCGGGCCGTCTCGCTGTCCGGGGATTTCCTCCTGAACGGCGGCGCGTTTCCGGGCGGACAATTTGCGGGGGTCACCGCGCGGTCGTTGCTGCCGGGCGATTCCCTCTACCTCGGCGGCACGCAGTCCGGCGCGTACTCCACGGTGATTGTTCCCGGCCGCTACTCCGCGTTCTACAACTGGACCGTGGGCGATTTGATTCCGCGCAACCAGAACGCACGACTCATCTGCCCGCGCCGCTGAGAGTGCATCGTGAAACTGTTCTTAACACTTGGAAGTGGGCGCTCTCAGGACGGCCCCAGCTTTCACGTCGAAAACAACTATGTTTCCCGCTACTCACAACAAGATGCAATTGGTTCACGCCTGCGCCGTAGCCGCGCCTGTGAGGGCGCGGCCATCTCTCGTGGAAAACAAATAGCCGCCGCTTCGCAGCGGCGGCTACGAGATGGGGCGCGCTCCTGCTCGTTGGCTTCACTCTCATCGCCCGCGCGCAGACTCTGCCCACGCACTACCGCGTCACGAACAACCTGCCCTACGTTACCGGCGCGCTGTCGCAACAGCGGCTCGCAGAGAAGTTGACGTGCATGGCCCGGACATTTTCCTCCTAACACAACTCCCAGATCATCCGATTCCATCGTGTCAGGATCGGCTGGCACGGTGCAGCGCTTTCTCGGGCAGGACTGTGGGCCTGCAAGTCGAAGGGACAATTGAATGGTCGCTTCCGGTGAGATCCTCTCACACGACGACTCGATTGTGCCTTTTGGTTTTCGCGTTTGTGCGGAGAGCGACTGACGGGCCACCGGAAATTGAAACCGGCGTACGGCTGGGATGAAGCGTTTTTGGAATCACATTTATGAAGAACTGGACACTGAGCAAAAGCATCACGATTGGCTTTGCCGTCGTTACGGTGTTGGGTCTGGCCTCCGGCGGATTCGCGCTGGCCAAGTTGCGCGCCGTCGAGAAGCACGCGCACTTTATGAGCACCGACTGCGTGCCGGGAACGATCGCAATCCTTAGCATTCAATCCAAGATCAAGGAGAATCTGGGGTTGTCTCAGGCCCATATCTTCGTAAAGGACAAGGCTGCGCTGGATTCCACCATCGCCGCCAACGTGGCGGCCATCGATCAGTTGATGAAAGATTATGAGGCGTCCATCACTCTGCCCGAAGATCGCCTGATGTTTGATTCCTTCCGGAGCAATCGGGCTGATTTCGTTTCCTGCTTCATGGCTACTCTGGAATTGAGCAGACAGGGCAAACAGCAGGAGGCGGCAGCTTGGGTGCAAGCCGAGGTCTTGCCCAAGTTTAAGGGCGTCGATGAGTCCATCACTCTCCTGGCGGATTGGAATATCAAAAATCTCAAGGCATCAAACGAGGCAATATCCAGCGCGGCCACCAGCGGATATCGCGGCATGTTGCCCGGCCTTGGCCTGTCCGTGATTCTCTCGCTGCTGGTCTCGACCATCATCGTGCGGTCGCTCAAGAAGACCTTGCGCCGGGTCGTGGATGGACTGGGAGAAGGCGCAGAGCAAGTCGCGGCAGCTTCATCAGAGGTGGCATCCGCCAGCCAGACGCTCGCCGAGGGTGCCAGTGAGCAGGCAGCTTCACTTGAGGAAACCGGCGCTTCTCTGGAAGAGATGACGAGCATGGTCCGTCGCAACGCCGAGGCGGCGAACAAGGCAAAATCACTCGCCAACGAGACACGCGTCGCCGCGGACTCAGGAACTTCAGCGATGGCGGAGATGCAGAGCGCGATGAACGACATCAAGACTTCCAGCGCGGATATCGCGAAGATCGTGAAGTCCATCGATGAGATCGCGTTCCAGACGAACATCCTGGCGTTGAACGCAGCGGTGGAGGCGGCTCGCGCAGGAGAAGCCGGGCTGGGATTTGCCGTCGTGGCGGACGAGGTGCGCAACCTCGCGCAACGCAGCGCCGCCAGCGCGAAGGAGACCGCCGAGAAGATCGAGGACGCGATCTCCAAGAGCGAGCGTGGCGTGCAGATCAGCGCGAAGGTCGCCGAGAATTTTTCGCAGATTACTTTGAAGACGAGAGAGGTGGACCAGTATGTGGCCGAGATCGCCACGGCCTCCAACGAACAGGCGCAGGGAATCGCCCAGGTCAACACCGCCGTGACGCAGATGGACAAAGTCACTCAAGCCAACGCCGCCAGCGCCGAGGAAAGCGCCAGCGCTTCGCAGGAACTGAACGCGCAGGCGGGCGCCGTGAAAGATTCGCTGAGGACTCTCCGTGGATTCCTCGGCCTCACCGCACAATCCGGGCAGTCCGCCAATCAGCCACCCTCAACTGCTGCGGCTCAGAAGTCGTCCAACCATCTCCCGTTCTCAAGGGCGACCACACCAGAGGCGATTCTCACCGCCGGCGAAACGTCCTCGAAATCCTTCTGAGGATTGCGAAGCGCTCGCAATGTTTGATGCTCGCAAGACAGACGTAGCTGCACGCCAGCAAGCGATCACTCCTTCCGGAGCGTCGCCACGAATGCACCATCTGTTGCGTCATTAAAGGGGATCAGGCTCCGCTCGCTCACTCGGGTGAATCCAGGGACCGTCGCCAGGAATTCTGCGACCACTTCGCTGTTCTCCTCCGGCTCCAGACTGCACGTGCTGTAAACCAAAGTTCCTCCCGGCTTCAGCATCGCCGCCGCTTGCCACACCAGCTGAAGCTGGACATCGCGCAGGCGCTCGATCTCCGATGGCTGGATGCGCCAACGAAGCTCAACACGACGACGTATGACGCCGGAGTTCGAGCAGGGCGCATCGACCAGGATGCGGTCGAACTGCGTCGCGGGCACAAGCGCTTCAAGCTCGGCGGGTGACGTGGCTTTCACGCAGGACGCACCAAGGCGCGTGCAATTTTCGGAGATGAGCTTGAGGCGGCCAGGTTCCACGTCGTGCGCGATCACAGTGCCGCGGTTCTCCATCAACTGCGCGATCATCGTCGCCTTGCCTCCGGGCGCGGCGCAGAGATCGAGGATAGTTTCGCCTGGCTGAGGATTCAATTCCCTGACGGCGAGGAGCGTGCTCGGGTCCTGCACGTAGAACATGCCTTCGCGGAAGCTGGGCAACGACGCCAGCGGTGGATGGGAACGCAGTTCAAAAGCAATCCCGCCCGGCGCCCAATCGAAGTCGCGCGGTGTAAAGAGAACCCCTTCCCGATCGAACTGCTGCGCGAGATTCTCCGGAGTGGACTTGAGGGCGTTGACCCGGACGAAGACAGACGGCGCGGTGTTGTTCCAGTCGAGGAGGGAGCAGACCTTCTCACGGCCCCAGCGTTCCAGCCAGCGATTGCAAAGCCATTCTGGATGAGAGTAACCAAGGTGAAGCGACCTCTGCTTCAGATTTTCCAGCTCTTGCTCCAAGGCGGGCCGCTCGCGAAGGCAGTTGCGAAGGACCGCGTTGATGAATCCAGACTGCGATTCGAAACCGAGGTCGCGCGCAAGCTGGACGGTTTCATGCACGGCGGCGTGGTCTGGAATCCGATCAAGCCAGAAGAGCTGGTAGAGCGCGAGCCGGAGAAGGATCTTCAACGAAGGTTTTTGGGGACGCTCATCGGTCTTGCGCGCGATGAGCCAGTCAAGGGTGGACCTCCATCGGACCACGCCGAACGTCAACTCCTGCACGAGACCGCGATCCGCCGGAGCCAGAGCCCCCTTGCTTAACTCAGCGTCCAGCAGGTCTTCGAGCAATCCGGAACCATCCGCGTGTTGCCGGAGCAAACGCACGGCAATTTCTCTTGGTTTTTGTAAAGCCACGCCCTAATAATGCAAATCGATCAACTACAATCGAGAATTTAACGCGATCTTATGAGAGAAGAGTTCGATAAACTGGCCGCCGCAGGAAAGATCAACGGCGCACACGTCGAGGCGCTCGTGCTCCTCACCCAGAGCGGCTATTGCACGCATCGCAGCTGGGGGTTCGGCAAGATCAAGACCGTGGATACAGTCTTCGCACGCTTCACCATCGACTTCCAGACGAAGGCAGGCCACGCCATGGACCTGAGCTTCGCCGCCGAGTCGCTCAAGGCCATCCCCAGCAATCACATTCTTGCCAAGAAAGCCTCCGACCTGGAAGGCCTGCGCCAGATGGCGGCCCTGCATCATCTCGAATTGATCAAGCTCGTGGTCCTCAGCTTCGGCGGCCGTGCCACCATCGACCAGATTCAACAGGCGCTCGTCCCTGACGTCATCCGCGATGACTGGAAGAAATGGTGGGAAGCCGCCAAACGGGAGATCAAAAAAGACGGTCACTTCACCGTGCCGACCAAGAAGTCGGAGCCGATCCTTTATCAGAGCAACGAAGTCGCGCTGCCGGTTCGCCTTCTGTCGGAGTTCAAGGCCGCCAAAGGGCTCAAGGCCAAGACTACCGCCGCCAACGAGGCCCTCAAGAACTTCAGCGACCTCGAAGACAAGGCTGCTCTCGCCTTGGAAATCATCGCCGGCTTGAATGCCGACATTATCACGCATCAGCGCACACAGCCATCGGTGACGCTGGAAGGAATCTTCATCCGCGACGAGATTCGCCTGGGGGCTGGACTGCCCGCCGCCGAGGGCGAGATCACCGCCGCCAATGTCTGGTCTCAGGATGTGAAACCGGGGCCGATTCTCGAACAGATGCCGGCGATCAAACATCGTCGCGCGCTGCAATCCTTCAAGGAATGCAACACCGCGCTGTGGCACGAAGCGTTGCAGGTGACACTCAACACCGTCTCCGCCAAGCTCGCCGGCGAAATCGCCTCCCTCCTGATTCAGGAAGGAAAGCTCAACCTGCTCAAGGACACGCTCGTCAAACTCGTCAGCCACCACACCGCAGGCAGCGAACTGCTGCTCTGGCTGGCCAAGGAACGCTCGGACAGCTTCGCAGACATCCTCGGGCCTGAAGTCTTTCGCGCCATGCTTTCGGCGATGGAACGCGACCAGTTCAACGAGAGGAAGTCCAACCGACTCCGCGACTTCATCCTCGACGACCAGCAATTGCTCGTGGAGCTGATCGGTTCGGCGGACTTTGAAGTCATCAAGGATCTCACCCGTGCGTTGCAGCTTTCACCGTGCTTCGATGACATGGACAAGCGCTCGCTTCTCGCCCGCATCGTCAAGAGCTACCCGGCAGTCCAGACACTCATCTCAGGCGAAGCCAAGCAGGACACCTCGCTCATCGTCTCCTGGGAAAGCCTCGAGAAGCGCAGGATCGAATACACCGATCTCGTGCAGAAGAAAGTCCCCGCGAACTCCAAGGAGATCGCCATCGCCCGCAGCTACGGCGACCTCCGCGAGAACCACGAATACAAGGCGGCGAAAGAGATGCAGAAGATTCTCATGCGCCGGAAGGTGGAGCTGGAGGTGCAGCTGGTCCGCGCGCGCGGCACCGACTTCGCCAACGCGAAAAACGACACTGTCGGCCTGGGAACCAAAGTGAAAGTCACGGACATGGTGAGCGGATGCGAAGAGACGTTCTCGATTCTCGGCGCGTGGGATTCCGATCCTGACAAAGGTGTGTTGAGCTACCTGACTCCGCTGGCGCAAGCCCTGTTCAACAAGAAACCCGGCGAGGAAGCGGACTTCGACATGGATGGCACGAAGAAGCGCTATCGGATCGATACCATCGAGATTTGCCCTGTCGCCCCCGCTCAGACCGAGGCAGTTACCGCCTGATTTGTAGCTCCTGTTTTCCGACCACGCTGCCGGCGTTCATGCCGGCAGCTTTTTTCTGCACATCAGTCGTCCTTGCGGAACTCGACCTTGCCGCAGTTTTCCCAGGTGAAGACGATGCGTTCCGTGTTGATGATCTCGAGCTTGCCCGGCACGAAGCAGGCGTTGCGAAACTCCTTCTCGGCAACCTGGCCTTCGCCCACGCCGCTCTTCACGTTGGCGCGAAAGGTGACCTGTCCGCCCGGCACATGGTCGTCGCCCGTGATTTTCACAGCCACCACTTCTTCACCGAGCTGGGTGAGCTTGATGACCTGGTCAAAATGACCGCGGTAGTGTCCGATCCATTCCCCCGAAAGGTTCAGTCCGGGTATCGTGTTTTGAGTAGTCTGTGTTGCCTGAATCATTTGATTCATATGTGCCACACGGGGGCGTGTCTTCAATCGAGTGAGGCGATGTTTTCCACGGAAGAACGATAGAGAATATCGCGGAGACGGTGCTAGGGGAATTACGGAGCTGGCAACAAATCGGCCCGCCAGCTCACCTTTTCTCGACGCCGCTGCGCGGCGTGACGCGCGGCCGCACCTTGGAACACGGCGCGACCACACTCCAACTCGATGACGTGCGTGAGACAGCCGGGGAGATCGCGCGCGTGATGCGTCACCAGCACCAGGTTCGTGCCGGAACGCGCAACCGCTTCGAGCGTGTCGGCCATCTGCTGCCGCCCGCTGACATCGAGTCCATCGAACGGCTCGTCGCAGATCAGCAACTGGGGACGCTGCACCAACGCCCGCGCGAGAAGGATGCGGCGAAACTCTCCGTAGGACATCTGCAACACACCCTTCCCGACAAGCTCTCCAAGCCCCAGCTTGCGCGCCAGCGTCGCGGCTTCAGCCACCTGTCGGCGACTTGGTTTTAGCATCAGACCAATGCTGGAAAAGAAGCCAGACGCGATTGCTTCCAGGCCGGTCACGTCATCGCGGTAGTTCGATTGCAGCTCCGGCGAGACGAACCCTATCCGACGCTTCAGTTCCCAGATGGTGTTCTTCGGCGTGAACTCGAATCGTCGCACACGCCCTCCGAGCGCAGGATGCACGTCGCCAAGAATGAGCTTCAGCAAGGTGGACTTCCCCGCCCCGTTCGGCCCAAGCACCGCCCAATGCTCACCGGACTTTATCTCCAGATTGATGCCATGCAGCACACGATGCTCGTTCAGGTAAACGTCGGCCCGCTCGATTTGAATCAACACCTTTGCGTCAAACAATTGCCCTGCCACGACCGTTCTCCTCTTTTTGGGAATAGCCGGGAGCGCGCCGCCGTCCGCCGCCTTGCTTCCAGAAGTAGCCAGAGGAAGCACTCCGCTCTCCACGATACGCCCGCCCTTGAACAACAGTCGTTGGGTGATGGCAGGAATCAGCTCCTCCGCCCGATGCGTCGTCAGGAGCAATTGCGTCCCGCCGCGAGCGACCCGATTCAACGCCGACAGCAGATTCTCCCGCGACACTGCATCCAGGCCATCGCACACTTCATCGCAAATCAGCACGCGCGGAGCACCAGCCAATGCCCGGGCGATGAGAATCTTCCGCAGCTCTCCGGTTGATAGCTCCTGCACGTTTCGCGGGAGCAATTCGAGAATGCCCAGCAACCGCACAATCGCCCGGACTCGATTCTTCTGCTCCTCGCTCAAGCGCTGGTAAGCGTAGTCGCCGCCGCTGAATCCCGAGTGAATCACCTGGAGCGCCGTCCGACTCCACTCCTGAGTCAGGTAACGCGTCTGTAGTTCCGGCGAGATGAGCGCAATCTTCTCCTTGATGCCAACAGCTGTGACCTGCTCATCGCCGTCGAAACCATAAACCCGGCGGCCTGTGCAACCCGGCGCAGGCGCGAGCTCACCGCGAATCAGCTTTAAGAACGTGCTCTTCCCGGAGCCATTGCCGCCCAGCACCGCCCAGTGCTCGCCTTCGCGCAAACACCAGCGCAGGTCGCGCAAGATGACCTTGCCGTCGATCGCGACATCAACTCCCTCCAAACGAATGAGTGGTTGCATTGAGACAACGCGAACAGGCTAGATCTTCACCTTGAACTGCTCCCCGCGCTTGAGCGACAGCGTGAACGCCGCCATCAGCTCAGGAATCTGCTCCAGATCTTTCAGGCTCACGACCTCCACCGGCGAGTGCATGTAACGATTCGGAAGACTGATCAACGCCGACGGAATGCCGCCGCGCGTCCAGAAGATCACGTCCGTGTCCGTGCCGCTGTTCGACGAGATCGCCTCGTGCTGAAGGGGAATCTCCTCGTCCTCCGCAATCTTCTCCAGGCGCGCCACGACCTCGGCATGGTTCGGTCCGCCGTGAGTGATGGCCGGACCCTTGTCGATCTTGATGTCACCGTGCTGCGCCTGGCTGACCGTCGGATAATCCGTCGCGTGCGTGACATCCACGACGAGCGCCACATCCGGCTTCAGGGTATAAGCAATCTGCCGCGCACCGAGGCAGCCCACCTCCTCCTGGATGTTCGACACCACGCAAACTTCCGCGTGCAACTTGCGGCTGCTGTCACTCAGCAAACGCAACGTCTCTGCCACGGCGAAGGTGCCGATGCGATTGTCGAACGCGCGGGCCACGGCCAGGTCGCCGCGCAAGATTTCAAACCCATCGACCAGCGTAATCGGGTCGCCGATCCGCACGAGCTTCTCCGCTTCCTTGCGGCTCGCCACGCCGATGTCGATGAACAGGTCGTGAATCTTCGGCGGCTTCGGCTCGCCTTCACCGCGCATCAGGTGCGGCGCGACATTGCCCACCACGCCACGAATCGTTCCGCCACGCGTGTGGATGTTCACGCGCTGCGCCTTGGTGATCGCGGGGTCGATGCCGCCCATCTTTCGCACGTAAATGAACCCCTGCTCGTTGATGAAGTTCACCGTCATCGCGATCTCGTCCGCATGCGCCGCGAGCATGATGCGCGGCGAGCCACCCTTGTTAAACCAGCCCACCGCGTTGCCGTAAGCGTCCGTCTCCGTCGCCTCGGCGAACTTCTTCACGTAGTCGAGCCACACGCGCTGGCCGCGCGTCTCGAAGCCCGACGGGCTCGGAGTGTTGATGAGCGTTTCCAGAAATTTCAGCGATTCGTTGCGCATGACGGGAGGTTAAGAAAAATGCCCAATGACGCAATGACGCAATGAAGACGGCAGCTCAGAAAACGGACCGCGAGCCGCCCGCCTTGGACATTGCGTCATTGGTCATTGAGCATTCCCCGCTCGACCCTCATCGCGCCTTTTGCTACCAACATCGCCGTGCGTTCCGAGTCGCTGAAAAATATCCGCCGTATCGTCGTCAAGCTGGGCACCGGTGTCCTCACAGACAGCCGGAAGCAGCCCGACCTCGCGCAAATCCGCCAGCTCGTCGCCCAGGTAGGCGCGCTGCGCAAAGCCGGTCATGAAGTCGTCATCGTCACCTCCGGCGCAGTCGGCGCTGGCATGGGCGTGCTCGGTTTCGATAAACGTCCCGGCACGCTCGATGAGCTTCAGGCCTGCGCGGCCGTTGGCCAGTCGCGCCTCATGGCGACCTACGAGAAGCTCTTCGCCCGCCACGATCTCCACGTCGCCCAGGTGCTGCTGACTCACGAAGATCTCGAGCACCACGAACGCCACCTCAACGCGCGCCATACTTTGGTGACGCTGTTGAAACACGGCGTTATTCCCATCATTAACGAGAACGATGCAGTCTCGGTCACCGAGCTGAAGTTTGGCGACAACGACAAGCTCTCGGCGCTCGTCGCCGCGCTGCTCCCGGCGGATCTACTGGTCATCCTCACCACCGTGGATGGCGTCGTGGAGAACTTCGGAACTGAGGAAGCCCGCCTGCTCTCCGTCATCGAACGCATCGATGGCGGGATTGAAAAGATGGCGGGCGGCACCACCAGCGCCACCGCTGTCGGCGGCATGAGTTCCAAGATTCAGGCGGCGAAGATCGTCGTCCGCGCCGGCATCCCGCTCGTTATCGCGCCCGGCCACAAGAAGACCGTGCTGCGTCGCGTCCTGGATGGAAGCGACGAGGGAACGCTCTTCATTCCGCAGCCCGGCAAGCTCAAGGGCCGCAAGCGTTGGATCGCTTTCTTCCATCGCCCCAAAGGCACGCTGACCGTGGACGACGGTGCGAGGAAGGCGCTGTGCAATAGTGGCAAGAGTCTTTTGCCGCCAGGGATCAAAGACTGCACGGGAAAGTTTTCCGCCGGTGATGTCGTGAAGATCTGCGACGCCAGCGGCGAGGAGTTCGCACGCGGCATCGCCCGGCATTCCGCAGCAGAGATCAACGCTGGCGGTCTCGCGCGAACGGAAGTGGTCCATCGCGATGACCTGGTGATTTTGTAGAGAGACCGTGAACAGGATAACGAGTCGCACTCAAAGAACATGATGAGAGGGCCACGAAACGCCTCACCCCTCACCCCGGCCCTCTCCCCGTTGAGGGGAGAGGGAGTCGCGAAGTTCGCGCGTTTAGATACACAGGCACGTCTCCGCGTTTGTACGTTCTCGTTCGACGCCAAAGCCGTATCGGACGCGGTCGATGCCGTCCCAATTACTAGAACCGTTCACCGCGCCCCCTCTCCCCTCAACGGGGAGAGGGCCGGGGTGAGGGGTGAGCCCATCGCGAGAGCACAACGTCTCGCAGGTTTTGAAAAGCCTCGTGATCCTAATCACCCGTTCCCTCCCCATCTCCCATGAAGAAACAAACCTCCTCCAAGCGCAAGCCAGCCATCGATGACTTGCTCGCCGTCATGGCGCGGCTGCGTTCACCGACCGGCTGCCCGTGGGATCGCGAGCAGGATCATCTCTCGCTGCGCTTCCACGCGGTCGAGGAAGTCTATGAGCTGATGGACGCCATCGAGGCCGGCGACGATCACGAGATGGCGGAGGAACTCGGCGACCTGTTGCTGCAAGTCATCTTCCACTGCCAGCTTGCCGGCGAACGGGGCGCGTTCGATTTCGAGGACGTTTCCCGCCGCATCGTGGAGAAGCTCATCCGCCGGCACCCGCACGTCTTCGGCGATTCGAAGGTGAAGTCCGTCGATGCCGTCTGGGCGCAGTGGGAGCAAATCAAGAAGGCGGAGAAGAAAGGCACGAAGCACGAGCGACCTTCCGCGCTAGATGGAATCCCGAAACATCTCCCCGCCCTGCTCCGCGCGGAGAAGCTCGTGAAGAAAGCGCGCAAAGCGAAGCTGCTGACTGACGCGAAGGGAAAACCGGCAGCTCGGGCCAAAGCTGAAATCGCCAGCCAGCTCTTCGAGCTGACCCAGTTTGCTCAGAGCAAAGGCTGGTCAGCGGAAGAGCTGCTGCGCGCGGAAACGCGGAAGCGGGAGATGAAGCTCCGCAAGGCCGAGCGTCAGCTCAGTCAATAAACGAGCAGATGTATTCGCAGATGCCGCTCTTCACTTCGATGTCGAAGCCGGACTTGGCAGGCACATCGAACGACTGACCACCGGCGTAGTCCGCCACAGTCGTCTGGCCATCGAGCTTCACACTGCACGCACCAGCGACGATCTCCATGCGCTCCGCCTTGTCGGTGCCGAAGTGAAACTTGCCGGGGTAAATCAAGCCGAGCGTCTTCTTGCTGCCGTCGGGAAAAAGAATGGTGTGACTGACCACCTTGCCGTCGAAATAGACGTTGGCCTTCGTGACAGCCGTGACCCCGCGAAACTCAGTAGCGATCGTTGACATAGGGCAACGAGTTTTGGTTGGCGCAAAAAAAAGTCAAGGTGCGGTTCAGGGCCGCGCCACGCTTGACCAGTGGCTCCAAGTTTCATTCCATCATCAAAAACCACGGACGGATCTATGGCTGCAAAACTTCTCATCATTCACGGTTACTCGGACGGCGCAACCAGCTTCACCGCCTTGCGCGATTTCTTTGTTCGCAGCGGCGCTTACTCGCGCGACAACGTCTTTCTCCTCAACTACGACAGCCTTGACGACGAATCGACCTTCGAAGATTTCGCCGACAAGCTGGACGAGGATTACCGCAAGCTCTTCCAGGGCGAACGCATCGACATCGCCTGCCACAGCACCGGCGCACTCGTCGCGCGCGCGTGGTTGCGCATGCACTACCAACGTCAGGCTGCGGCCGGCGTCAAAGCGCCCGCGTCGCCCGTCGAGCATCTGCTGATGTTTGCGCCGGCGAATTTCGGGTCCGACCTCGCGCGCCTCGGCCAGTCGTTCCTCGGCAAGTTTCGCTCCACCTTCTTCAACTCGAATCATCAAGGCGAAGATTTCATGGAGTCGGGTCGTGTTATTTTGCAAGGGCTCGAACCGGCGAGCCCGTTTCAATGGGGACTCTCGGCTGAGGATCTGCACGGCGACGGCTACTTCAACGTCGCGCTCGGTGACAGCAAGGTCTGCTATCCGTTCGTCTTCTCCGGCGGCAAAGGCTATGGCGGATTGCAGGGCAAACTCATCCCCGGGCGCAACAAGCCGGGCACGGACGGCACGGTGCGCATCTGCGGCACCTCGCTGAATACGCGCAAGTGCGTGGTGGACTTCTCGCAACCGGTCGTGCGTCCCAACTGGATGCCGGAACAAAAGTTTCCCGCGATCCCATTCACAATCTTCAGCGAGTTCACGCACGGCTCGATCGTTGGCGTCGAGAAATCCTTCACCGCTGGAACAAACGCTGCGGGCAATCTCGCGCTGGAAGCGATCAAGGCGAAGACGCTCGCGGATTACGCAGCGATGGCCAATCGCTTTGACACCGCGCACAAGCAGAAGCACACAGGCGACGACTACCAGCAGTTCTTCTTCAAAGTCCGAGACGACGTCGGCTTCAGCGTGACGGATTTCTACTTGGATTTTTACGTCATGCTGCCGTCGGGCCAGATCGATTCGAAGCTCACGACGGAGTTCGACAAGGAGTTCGAGTCGGAGTTTACCAAGCACTCGGCTGATCCCTCCTGCCGCGTGATGCTCTTGAACGTCACGAACCTCCGCAAGTATTTGCAGAAGGTGCGTCAGGCCAAGGCACGCCTCGTCTTCGACATCGCTGCGAAATCGCCCAATCCGCAGGTGAAGTTCCTCCCTGGCTACGCGGTCTTGTTCGACGGCGCGGTGGCAGCCAATGGCAGCGAGCCGACGTTCCTCTTTCCAAACACCACAACGCTGGTGGAAATCATCCTGAACCGCGTGGAAACGGACAAGGTGTTGCACCTGCTGAATCACGATCTGGAGAAGCCCGTTCTCCCGCCCGTGATGCCATCCACCACGCCGACCGGACGCGCTGCGCTGCTGGAATAGTCCGGAATGAAACAGAAGAAACCATGGATGGACACGGATTCACACGGATGGAATTGAGCCAGAGAGCAGGTGGGACCGCGAAGCGAGGCCCATCGTTTGGTGGACGTTCTTCGACCTCCAGAATCCCGGATTCTATCCGTGTCCATCGGTGTTCATCGTTCATCCGTGGTAGAATTCCTTTCCGTCTGCATCGTTCAGGATAATCCCGCGCAGCGACTTCGATACTGAACTTTGCTTTGTCGCCCGACCGCGATTCTGCTTAACCTTCGCGCACTCGAATTACATGAAAGCTGTCATCCTCGCCGCCGGCAAAGGCACCCGCATGAAGGAACTCACCAACGAGCTCCCGAAGCCCATGCTCTGCGTTCACGGCAAACCAATTCTCGAACACATCCTCAGCGGACTGCTCTCCGCCGGCATTCGCGAAGTCTTCATCGTGACCGGCTACAAGGCCGAGGTGATCGAGAACCATTTCGGCGACGGCTCGAAGTGGGGCGCGCGCATCGCCTACGGCCGACAGCTCGTGCAGGACGGCACCGGCAAAGCGCCCGAGCTCGCGAAGGACTTCGTGGGCGCTGACAGCTTTCTCCTCACCTACGGCGACATCCTCGTGAAGCCCGAGACGTATGCGCAGATGGTGAAGCGATTTGCGGAAGGAAACTTTGGCGGCGTCATCACCGTGACCGGCAGCCAGGATGTGACACAGGGTGGCCTGAACTTTTTCGACGATCAATTCTGCCTGACGAAGCTCGTCGAGAAGCCGGGCAAAGAACAGATCGAGCAACTGCGCCAGGACGGCTGGCTGAAGCAGGGGCAAATCGCGTGGTACAACGCCGGCATCTACATCTTTCGCCCGGCGGTGTTCGAGTTCACCGCAAAGCTCCAAAAATCTCCGCGCAACGAATACGAGCTGACGGACGCCGTGAACGCAGTCGTGGCAGCAGGCCATCGCATGGCCGGCATGGAGATTCCCGGCCGCTGGGTGGACGTGCGCGATCCCGGCGTGCTGGCCGAGTTGGAGAAGGAGTCTGCCGGAAGCAATCAGTGAATCAGTCGTCAGGAAGTCAGCGACTACCTCCCCGCCTGCATCCGCTCCAGTTCCACTTTCAACTGTTCCACCGGCAGGCCCACTACGTTGCTGAACGAGCCCTTGAACCCCTTCACGATCATGTCGCCGTCATCCTGGATGGCGTAGCTGCCGGCTTTGTCGAACGGATGAATCTTCGCGAGGTAGCGACGGATCTGCCCGAGATGCAGCTTCCGGAAAGTCACGGAGGTGTTGACCGCGAACAGGCGCTGGCGGTAAGGCCGCAGTTGCAGCAAACAAACGCCCGTGATCACCAGATGTGTCCGTCCCTGTAGCTTCGCCAGCATCCGCTCTGCATCCGCCATGTCGGCGGGCTTGGCGAACTGCTCGATACCAAGGCTCACCACCGTGTCCGCACCGAGCACCAGCATGTCCGGATGCTTCTTCGCCGTGGCGCGAGCCTTGCGGTAGGCGTTGATCTCCGCCGTCTCCACCGGGCTGAGATATTCCGGAGCGACCTCATGCACGTCCGCCTTCACCACCGTGAAGGACACCCCCATCTCGCGCAGCAGTTCCGAGCGACGGGGCGAAGCCGAAGCGAGAATCAGCGTCGGCAGCTTGGTTTGGTTCAATGGTGCGTCCATCCAACTCACCTTCAGGTTACGCCAGCTAAACCGGCTGCTGGCTGTTTGGATTCAATGCGGCAAGGAAACGGTTCAGCTTGTGATCAAACGCCTGCTGGTCGAGCACCGGTTGCGCGCCCGAGGTAACAATATCCTTCTCCAGCTCCACCCACGACTTGCAGCCACCATAGGCGGGCGACATCGGGAGCTCGATCGTCAGCGGCAGGCGATAGACACGAACCGCGATGGCGAAGATGTTCTTCTCGCGCCCCCAATCGAAACGCCCGGCGATCACTTCGTCCTTCCAGCAATGCTGGCCGCGCAATCCTTCCGCGCTGGAGAGCGAGTCCACCTGGCGGCAGGCGGCAACTTCGGCGAAGTATTCGAGCCGCAAGATTTCCGGCGACGGCAGCCCCGGAGCAATCTGGTCGTAGCGCGCCCGAGCCTCGGGCGTCACGGACTCGCGTTGCTGATGGTAGAGCGTGGGGAAAAGGAGAAACTGCGGATGCTCCATCTGGAAACCGTCGCGCCCTTCGCTGATGCCGCCCTTGCGCAGGATGATGACTTGTTCCCCGTGTCCGAGAGCGTCCACGACGATCGCCCATTCTTTGAAAGCTGTCCGCATGAAGGGAGCCTACGCCTCTCCGGACCGGAAATGCAATCCGCCCATGAACGGATGTCCTCTCGCCGATCACCACGGCTCGGCCCATGGCAAATCGCGTTGAGAATCGAAGAATCGAATGCGCTCCTTCCGCAACCTTGACATCGGCGTCGCTGACGTTGAAATGTCCCGCAGGTGTTTCCCGAATTCTCAAACCATTACGCGGAGTGGCGCAAGCAATCGCCCTGGCAGCTTTCCCTCCACGACAAGGATGATGCTCCCTCCGAAGATCTCCTTCAGGCCGCGTGGTTTCATCAGAGGTTGCTCCGGGATCGATTGACCACGCTGGACGGTCGAACCGTGCGCGTGCTGCACCCTGGTTTCTGGAATCGCGAGCCCGGACCGGATTTTCGCAGCGCCATGATCCAGCTCGGGACGGATGCGCCGGTCCAGGGAGATATCGAGATCGATCTCAAGAACTCCGACTGGAAGGCGCACGGTCACGACTCGAATCCGGCTTTCAAGAACGTGGTTCTCCATGTCGTCTGGCAGAAGGGCGGAACGTTCGTGCAACCAACGCTGGAGCTGGAGCCGGTGCTGGATTCTCCGCTGGCGGATTTGCGCTGGTGGCACGGCTCGGACGCCGCGCGATCGTATCCGGCGGAACTGCTGGGACACTGCTGTGCGCCGTTGCGTGAGCTGTCCGCCACACAATTAAGCGAACTGCTTCGGCAGGCGGCATTGATTCGCCTTCAATCAAAGGCGTCGCAGTTCCAGGCGCGTGCGCGTCAGGTGGGATGGGAGCAATCGCTGTGGGAAGGCATGTTTCGCGGACTCGGCTACAAGCGCAACCTCTGGCCGATGCTGCGTCTGGGTGAATTGCGAAGCCAGGTTTGCCCGGAACAAAAGCGGCCGTCCGTGCTTTCCCTGCAAGCCCGGTTGCTGGGCGTGGCAGGATTGTTGCCGGACGAACTATCGCGCCAGCAGGCGAGCTCAGACACTTATCTGCGGCGCTTGTGGGACAGTTGGTGGCGGGAGCGCGAGGTGTTCGCTGACTGCACCATGCCTCGTTCGCTGTGGGACTTCGCTGGCCTGCGACCGGCGAACCATCCGCAACGCAGGCTCGCGTTGATGGCGCACTGGCTGGCGGAAGGGCGGCTATCTGAGCGGTTGGAGAACTGGTGTACGGGGAGCATCGAGCCGGCGCGCGAATCTTCGACTCTGCTGACGTCGCTGCAAATTCCGAAGGACGAGTTTTGGGATCGGCATTGGACCCTTCGCTCAAAGGATCTCGACGCGTCACAGCCGTTGCTGGGCGCGACGCGCGCGACAGACCTTGCCGTGAACATCATTCTTCCCTGGCTGTGGGTGCGCGCCGTCGAGGGCAGGAACGAGTCGCTGCGCTGCGAGATCGAGCGACGCTATTTTGCGTGGCCATCGGGGGAGGATAATTCCGTTCTCAAACTGGCGCGACAGCGGTTGTTTGGCGGGGCGGCCCAGAAGGGATTGCGAACGGCGGCTGCGCAGCAGGGATTGTTGCAAGTCGTGAGGGATTTTTGCGGTTACTCGAACGCCATCTGTTCCGAGTGTCGCTTTCCTGACCTGGTAAAAGCCTGGCATCGCTGACCGGTTGTAGCCGCCGACGTGAGGAGGCGGACCGACTGCGCCGTGCGTCCCATCCGCCTCCTTACGTCGTCGGCTACGCGGCTTGTGAAACGTCCCGGCTAAACAGGAGCGAGGTCCACCTTCCATGCGGGTTCGCATGGCATCCCAAGGAAGCGCCGGGCGAGTTCGCTGAAACGATCCGCCTCGTCGGTCACGAACGGCTGAATGGTTCCAGTGCGCCGCCGAGATTTCGCGAGGAGGTTCAGATGTTCCAGGCGCTCCTTGACGAATCGCGCGCAGCTTTCCGCCGAGTCCACCAACGCAATCTCGCGACCGACCACGGAACGGATGGCGTGCTTCAACAGCGGATAGTGCGTGCAGCCGAGGATGAGCGTATCGATCCGGTGGCGCCGTAGCGGTGCCAGATACTCTTCCAGGATTTCGCGGGTGACACTGCGATTCGTCCAGCCCTCTTCCACCAACGGCACGAGCAGCGGACAGGCGCGGGCGAATACCTTGGCGGAGTCGCAGCGCGCGAGCAGGCCGTTGCTGTAGGCTTTGCTGCGAATCGTCGCGCCGGTGCCGATCACGCCGATGCGCTGGTTGCGAGTCTTCTCCAGCGCCGCCCGCACGCCGGGCAGGATGACGCCGAAGATCGGGAGGTTGTATTTCTTCTCAAGGATCGGCAGCGCCCAGGCGGAGGCGGTGTTGCACGCGACGACGACGGCCTTGACGTTTTGCTGGATGAGAAACTGGGTGTCCTCGCACGAAAAGCGGACGACGGTGCTCGGGGATTTCGTGCCGTAGGGGACGCGCGCCGTGTCGCCGAGGTAAACAAGATCCTCGTTCGGCAGGGCTTTGTGAATCTGCCGCGCGACGGTCAGGCCGCCGATGCCGGAGTCAAAGATGCCAATGGGGAGTTCGGATTTGGACATGGGAGAAAGATCAGCAGGCCAGCGCGGGTTGAAAATGAACGAGGGTGGAGCGTGTCATTTGCGTTCCACGATCTTTTTGTAAGTGACCACGCCATCGACGATGGCCTGGGCGAGCTTACGGCGGATGGGCCCATCGTAGATGCGCCGGGCGTCCGCCGGATTCGTCATGAAGCCCGCTTCGATCAGGACCGCCGGCATGTCGGCGTCACGCAGCACCCAGAAGCGGGCGCGCTTCACACCGCGATCCTCGGCGCCGGTCTCGGCCGTGATGGCACGTTGGATCTGGTAAGCCAGCACCATGTTCTTCGCATCGAAACGATTTCCCGGATACGCACCGGCACCGCTGCCTTCGCCGCGCGCATTGGTGGAGCTGGCACGGACGGGCGTCATGCAAAATGTCTCGGCACCTTTCGCCGCTGAACCTCCGGGACCGTCCGCCGAATTGAAGTGAAGGCTGAGCAGGAGATCCGCCCCGCGCCGACGGGCGATGGCGGGCCGCTCCGGCAATTCCAGCGTGCTGTCGCTCGTGCGCGTATAGCTGACTTTGAATCCGGCCTTGCCCAGCAGTTCGCCCACTTCCTTGGCGAGCAGCAGCACATACTGTTTCTCCTGCCGTTTGCCTTCCATGTTGCCGGGATCGCGCCCGCCGTGACCGGGATCGATGACGATGTTTCTCACCGGACGCCCGGTCGTGTTGCGCGGCGGAGCGAGGAGCGGATTGATGGCGGTCGCGAGGTCGATGTGGCCCAGATGCGCTGAACCGTTCTTGAACGCGACGGGCAGCGACAGCCAGACGTGGGTGCCTTTCATCTGCGCCCTTCGCGAATCGACGGTGAAGGTGAAGTGGCCCGACGGCAGCGTGACTTTGATCTCCTGCTTCGGCACCGACCAGCGGGCCTGGCCGCCGTTGGCCCGCGCCCAGTCCTCGACGCGGACATAGTCGTGACCGAAGAGGAACACGCGCGGGACGCCGACGGAAGGCTTCTGCGCCGCCGCTGCCAGCAGGCTGGCCATCAGCAGGACGAGGCAATACACGCGCTTCATGCGCGCGCAATCTGCCCACGGTGCCGCAGTGAATTCAACCTCCAAAGAGCGCGTCGCAACGGTGGGGCGCAACTGGAGATCATTATTGGAAAACGCTCGCCCTCACCCCAGCCCTCTCCCCCAGGAGAGGGTGCGCGATGCCGCCGTCGAAACGATTCATCGTTTTCGCCGCGTACCAAAGCGCTGCAAACGCGGAAGGAAACATTCTTACATTCAGAGCCGTGGCCGCGCTCCCTCTCCTGGGGGGCTAATCATTGCGCACATCTTGTCTCGATGAATTATTCGTTTGTACTTGTACTTCATGCATTGATGTATTCTATGACGGGATGCTTAAAACCTCTGCATCCTCGTTT
>CAMCCU010000031.1 GCA_945872975.1 Pedosphaera parvula Ellin514 | reverse complement strand
GCGAAGGATCTCGGCTACGGCGACGTGGGCGCGATGTGGCGGTCGGGCTATGACATGTCCGCCGATGAATTTGCCCGCGAGATGGATCGCCTGTGGATGCAGGTGAAGCCTCTCTACGACCAGCTCCATTGCTACGTGCGGGCGAAGCTGCACGAGCATTACGGCGCGAAGGTGCAGTCAGCGACCGGACCGATCCGCGCTGACTTGCTCGGCAACATGTGGGCTCAGGAATGGGGCAACATCTACGACCTCGTCGCGCCCAAGGGCGAGGGGGATGTCGGCTACGATGTCACGGCGTTGCTCGCGGCGAAGGGCTACGATCCCATCAAGATGGTGAAGGCGGGCGAGGGTTTCTACACCTCCCTTGGTTTGCCGGCGTTGCCCGCCACGTTTTATGAACGGTCGCAATTCACCAAGCCGCGCGACCGCGAAGTCGTCTGCCATGCGTCCGCGTGGGACATCGACAACAAGGACGACCTCCGAATCAAGATGTGCATCAAGGTCAACGGCGACGACTTCGTGGTGATTCATCACGAGCTGGGCCACAACTACTATCAGCGCGCCTACAACCAGCAGCCGTTCCTCTACCTGAGCGGAGCGCACGACGGATTCCACGAAGCGATCGGGGACTTCATCGCGCTGTCGATCACGCCCGAGTATCTGGTGCAGGTCGGACTGCTCGATGCGTCTAAGGTGCCGAGCGCAGACAAGGACATCGGCTTGCTGTTGCGGCAGGCGATGGACAAGGTGGCGTTCCTGCCCTTCGGCCTGCTGATGGACAAATGGCGCTGGGGCGTCTTCAGCGGCGCGACGAAGCCCGGCGATTATCAGGCGGACTGGACCGCGCTGCGTCTGCGCTATCAGGGAATCGTGCCGCCGGCGGATCGTCCGGCGACGGCCTTTGATCCCGGTGCGAAGTATCACATTCCCGGCAACACGCCTTACGCCCGCTACTTCCTCGCGCGCCTCCTCCAGTTCCAATTCTACAAGGCCGCCGCCGAACAGTCCGGCTGGAAAGGTCCGCTGCACCGCTGCTCCTTCTACGGCAACAAGGCGGTGGGCGAACGCTTGAACAAGATGCTGGCGATGGGTTCCTCGAAGCCGTGGCCAGATGCGCTTGAAGCCTTCACCGGCAGCCGTCAGATGGATGGCTCGGCGATGATCGCGTATTTCGAGCCGTTGATGAAGTGGCTCGAAGAGCAGAACAAAGGACGGAAGATCGGCTGGTGAGACGGCTGGAACGACAAGCTTCAAGAGTCCCTGATCCCTCAAGTCTTTCCGCTGAGACAATTCCTTATCCTGGCGTTTTCGGCTTCTCAAAACATCATCCGAAGCGATTGATCAAAGGGGTTCAGATTGCTCTGCGCAAGAGCGGCGTCACTCACATACTGGAGCGCGTGGAACAGGGCGAAATGAGGGCGACAGTCCTTCCGACTCGGAAGGACACTCCGGCGGCGAACCTCGAGGCTCGTGCACTGGGTGTCTCCCGCCTGCCGCTTAATCCCGGAAATCGATTGCGCAATCCGCTCCCGGATGATTGCCTGACGGGGTGAGCGCCTCCGACATCATCCGGGTCTTTATCCGCGACTGCGACGGGCACTACCTCTCCAGCTCGGGAGGAAAATGGGCGCTCACCGCCGATCGAGCTTTGGCGCACGTTTTCGATTATCACGGCGATCAAGTGGCCCGGCAGTTGGAACAAGCCCAACGGGATCTCGGCGTGGTCTGGGCCGCCGTCCCCCTAGATCCGCGCGAGGTCAGTGAATCCTGCGATCCCTGCGGTCGAAAACTCCCCGTCCGCGACACCTACTTCGACGGGACCCGCTTCCTCTGCCCGGCCTGCCGCACCCACTGACCCTTGGCAGCCCTTCGTGCTCCGTCGCGCAATGCGTGTCTTCACCCGCTGCTTCAAAGGCGATGTGCTTCGAGCCGTTCAGAGCGACCAGCCCTTGCGGTATTCACGATGGAGCAGATGGCTGGCGGGCTTTGAGTTCAGGATTTTACCGCTGAGTGTGTCGTATTCAATCGGGCCTTCCACCAGCGTCGCCAGGTTGGCGAGCTGGGCCAGTTCCGTGAGCGGGCCGCCCATGTCAAAACTCGAGAAGGTCTTCCCGTTGCCTTTGCACGCTTCGATCCATTCCCATTGGTGGCTCTGAACGCGCGGCAGCGATTCCGGCGGCCCGCCCTTGAAGTCTTCAAACTGTTTCTCCGGCAGCATGACGTATTGGGCATTCCACGGATTGTCGGAATAAATCGATCCTTTCGATCCAACCAGCAAATCTCCCCAGCCGCCCCGCTTGTAACCGAGCATCAAATCTTCAGGCGGTTTTTCCTTCGCATACAATGTCAATTTCACCGGCGGCAAAGTCCCGCGCGCAGGCAGCTCCATCACCACTTTCATCGAACTCGGATAGCCTTCCAGATCGACTTCGGAGGGCCAGGCTTGGAGCCGGATCACCACCTTGCTCGCTCCGGGATTCATCGACTTCTGCCAGAGCTGTTCCAAATGCAGCGCGCGGAACATGATGTTGGCGGTGTGGCAGGCAAAATCCCCGACGATGCCGCTGCCAAATGCGCGCCACGCGCGCCAGCTCGCGGGCACGTAGGCGGGGTTGTAAGGACGGCTCTCAGCCGGGCCCAGCCACAGATCCCAGCTCAATCCGTCCGGAACCGGCGGGGTCTCGGTCGGGCGCTTCATCGGGCCGTTTCCGCCATCAAACCAGACGTGGGCCTCACGGACCTCACCGATGACACCTCCCCACACCAGTTCGACGGCCCGGCGGAGGCGTCGCTCGGCGGAACCCTGGTTGCCCATCTGCGTGACCACCTTGTGTCGCGCAGCGGTCTCCCGCATGACCCGCGCTTCGTGGACCGTGCGCGTCAGCGGCTTTTCACAATAGACGTGCTTGCCCAGCTTCATGGCCGCCACCGCGGCGACGGCGTGCGTGTGGTCCGGTGTCGCGACCAGCACGGCGTCGATCCCCTTTTCCATCTCATCGAACATCTTGCGGAAATCCTGGTAGCGCTTTGCCGCCGGATGTTTCTGGTAGATGTCGCCCGCCCGCTTGGCATCCACGTCGCAGAACGCGACCAGATTGTTTCCCATGCGATGAAACGCATCGAGACTGCCCCGGCCCTGGCCACCAACACCGATGCCGGCAATGTTCAGTTTGCTGTTCGCCTCGTAGGCAAAGGCCAGCTTGCTGTTGCGGAGAATCAGAAGTCCGGCGCCGGCCTTCGCCGATTTGGAGAGGAAACTGCGGCGGTTAAAAACGGTTTTCATGGCAAAATGGAATCGCAGGTTTGTAGTGGTTACGATGGGTTTAGTATCTGGTCGACGCTGCCGGAACCATGAAATTCAGTTTTTGCGCGGACGATCCTGAAACGTGCCGGTCGTAACGGGGTCTTCTTATTGTTCGCTCCGCTTCCCGCATTCGTCACTCTTCGTGAAATGCGTGTCTCCCCTCGGGCCGCCATCGCGATCCCGAATTATGTCCGGGCTCGAAGCACGATGAGCATGAATTCCTGCACCTTTAACCAGATGTGGATCGAATCAGCCAAACGCCAGTGGGCCACGGTGAATCACAAGGCTCCCGACGACATTCCTTCTGGCACTGAGCTCCTGGCCTCCATGCATCAGGTGACCCCGATGTGGGCCACCCGAAAGCTGCCCACCAGGATTCCAAACCAGCTTCCCACCTGCTTTCTCAACCAGCGCCCCTATCCGATCGGTTCCGTGGGCCATCCCATCCAGTGCGACGCGAGTCCCGATCACCGCTGGGATGAGCAGGCCTATCTCTTCCACTACGCGCTGGGCGCCCGGTAATGCCAACGGCGTTGCTGGGTTCGGTTCGGTGTCTTCCGGCCATTGCCAAGCTGATGTTTGGAACCAGCACGAAAAAGCGCGCGACTGAGCGGGAGGGCGTTTTCGATTCCTTCGATGCTTCCGTTGCCTATGTGGGAAACCAAATCCTTGCGAGCAACTGTGTTCCAGGAGGGCTTCATCCCTGCCACAAATGTTGGGGTCTCCGGTTTCAGAGGCTGTTGTTCTCGATCCGAAGTTGCCGTTCCCCCTCCCGCATCCGTCCTGATCCGTGAAATTCGTGTCGCTCATTACGCCACCAACTCAACCATCGCCGCAATCGTCGCCAGCGCGTTTCCTTCCAGCCGGTTGTTCACGTAGAGGTAGGTCTTGCGCCGCGGCTCATGGCGTTCGCCTTCCTGAATCAACGCCCGCCCGGCGTCCCTCGCCTCCGGATAAATCTCCTTCGTCTGGTCATACGGCTGAAACGTTTTCACCGCGTCCTCATACTTCCGACCCGGCCTGAGCAGAAACCGCGCAGCTACCACTTCCGGATTCGGACGACTGCCCGGCAACGCCATCTGGTCCGGCACCGGCGGCATCGCCTCCCACGAGTTGAACACATGCGTGACACCGTGCCTGGCGAGACACTCAAAATACTCCGGCGCCAGCCAGTGCTTGTTCCGCATCTCCACCGCGTAGGGCCAGCCCTTGGGCAGCTTGCCGAGAAACGCATCCAGGTCCGCCACGAACTCCCGCCCGTGCTCGTAGTCGCTCGGGTAGAACCGTGAGAACTCGAACATCAACACGCCGATCTTGGGCCGGATGAATTCGCACGGTTTGATGAACGCCGTGGCGAACAGATCCGCGTTCAGAAAATCACGGTTCGTCTGGCCCGCCTTCGCGCCGAAGCGTTCGAGGTTGGGAAACTTCCTCGTGGTGATTTCGTCCGTGACCTTGAACCCGAAACGGAAATCCTCCGGCACCTGGTCGCCCAATCCTTCCAGATATTCTCGGCGCGGAAAGGCATAGTAGGCCGCATCCACGCATACGGTCTTGAACACCTCCGCATACTCCGCCAGGCACAGCCGCTCAAAGCGCGTGCGCGCGAACTTGCCGCGATAAACATAGCGCGCCTCATCGTAAAGCTGGCCGCGCCAGCCCTCGTATTTCCAGGAGGATGTCCCGATGAACACGCCCTTGGACGCCAGTTCCTGCACCCGCTGCGCCAGCCCCTGCCGGTCAAATGCCATGCCCCAGCGTATCCAGCTTTCCGAATCCCGCGCAAGGCTGCCTCCGGTCGATCGTCGTGCAATGCACTTGGTTTATTCCGGACGTTTGCGCAAGGTCGTTGCGTGTTGCCGACTCAAAAAGGGGCCGTCCGCCTGTTCCGGTTTTCCGGAATCCAGGTCTATCTGCATTGGTCATGGTTCGTCGTCGCGCTCATCGAGTTCAACATCCGGGGTGCCCAATACTCCTCCCCATTTTGGAATGTTGCGGAATACGTGGCCTTGTTTGTCATCGTCCTCCTCCACGAATTTGGCCACGCCCTCGCCTGTCGCCAGACCGGTGGTCAGGCCGACACGATTGTCCTCTGGCCCCTCGGTGGTGTGGCCTATGTCGCCCCGCCTCCACGTCCCGGCGCCACGCTGTGGTCCATCGCGGCCGGACCGCTCGTCAATGTCATCCTCCTCCCGATTGCGCTCGGCCTCGCCTTGACCGCCGATGGCATTGGCTTGGAAACCACCCTGCCGAACCTGCGCCATTTCCTTTGGGCGCTGGTCTACGTCAATGGCGGACTGCTCGCCTTCAACCTGCTCCCGGTCTACCCGCTCGATGGCGGACAGATTTTGCGATCCCTGCTGTGGTTTGTCATTGGACCCGCGCGCAGTCTCATCATCGTCACCGTGATCGGTCTGACCGGCGCGGCGACTCTCGCCGGCCTTGGGATCTATGCCGGCTCACTCTGGTTCGGCGTGATCGCCCTCTTCATGGGTGTCAATTGCTGGAGGGCTCTTCAGCACGCCCGGCTGCTGCGCAACTTGGAGAAAGCTCCCGCTCACGCCGGAGCGCGCTGTCCCGCGTGCCAGGCACCGCCATTGATTGGACCATTCTGGGCCTGCAACCTTTGCCAGACGCGCTTCGACACGTTCGTTACCGGTGCCGAATGCCCGCAATGTCATCAACAATTTCCGCTGACCACCTGCCTTCGATGCGGCACCACCCGCCCCATGTCCGAGTGGCTGGGACAGTCACCGCCACCAGTGATCCGACCGACCAGCACTCGATAGCGCTCGCGCTGGTTTTTTGCCGGTCCCGCTGGAGGACGCGCACTGCCGACGAGAAGGGACGCTCCGTCCCGTCCAGCTCATCTGCGTTCATCCGTGGCCGCTTCGTGGAATTCGTGTCTGCGCCCGCCGCTTCAATTCCCCGACAAATCCCGCTCCGAAGTCTCCACCACCCGCACCACTTCCTGCCCGCACACGGCGCACGAACCCTTCAGAATCACGTCGCCGTTTTCCTCCTCGCCCGTGAACCGAACCATCCCCACCGATCCCCGGCACTTCCCGCAAAACACATGCTTGAGAATCCGCTCGCGGGCCTCCGCGTATTCCTTGGCGGCGAGCTCCAGCGGCACATCCGTCGGCTTCACCGCCTCGGTGGCATAGGCGTAAATGGAACTCTCCTTGTTGCTCATCTCGACGGCGTCCTGTTGACCGCGGCCAGCTTGCCCGCTGTGGACGCCGCCTCGGCATGAGCCTGCCCGAAATCGGCGAACATTTTTTGACGCCGTTTGCCATCGGCAAAGAACGACACCATGAAGCTGAACCTGTCCCTTTCCTCGGTGGAATTGTCCCAGGCAGTGACGCGGTAAGCCTTATTGCGAACGCGGTAGATTTTGACGATGACCGAGCCCGTCTGGACCTCCATGGGAAAAGACATGCGCTTCTTGCTCATGTGTCCCATTATGTTAGGAAAACCCGCCTTTTATCGAAAAGCCCAATGAATAATGGTCGGGGCGGTGAGATTTGAACTCACGACCTCTTGCACCCCAAGCAAGCGCGCATACCAAGCTACGCTACGCCCCGACCGAAGTTCCGCTTAGCGCGAGCCAAGCGGAATGCGGATATTAATTACATGCGTGTTGAATTCAACATCTTTCCTTGGCGTTGAGATTTTTTATCCTGCTTTGCATCGTGGCGAAGACCTTGCCGCCCCGGCAATGAGCCGTGTGGACCCATGTGTCTGCCAACTTGATAAGCACGGCGGCGGAAAGCTCCCTCCTCAACCACAATGAAACACAGCGTCAAGGGGAGCATTGTCCATTGCAGTCTTGCGCGCGGCAGCGGCTCGCTTTCATACTTTCGGCCTGATGTTGAAGATACTCGCCATCCGTAGCCACGCGCGCAGTCAGCGCAACCCGACGACAAGCTCAGACTCACACACCACAAACGAATTGTGAGCGATACCCACAGTTCCAACGCGCCGGCAAATTACGACGTCATCATCCTGGGTGCTGGCGCGGCAGGATTGATGTGCGCCATCGAGGCGGGCAAACGCGGACGCTCTGTCCTCGTCATCGAACACAATGACCGCCCTGGTAAAAAAATCCTTATCTCAGGCGGCGGTCGTTGCAATTTCACCAACATCAACGCCGCTCCCGAGAATTACCTCTCCGGCAACCCGCACTTCCACAAATCCGCGCTCGCCCGCTACACCCCGGCGGCCTTCATCGCGCTGGTCGAGCGGCATGGCATCGCCCATCACGAGAAGAAACTCGGCCAGCTCTTCTGCGACATCAGCTCGCGCGAAATCGTCGAACTGCTGCAACGCGAATGCGACTGGGCAGGCGTGACATTGCAGCTCAACTGCCGTGTCGCGGAGGTCACGAAGCCCGGCGCCTTTCGCGTCGCCACCAATCACGGCGTGTTCAGCTCGGCATCGCTTGTGGTCGCGACGGGCGGTCTGTCTTTCCCGAAGATTGGCGCCACGGACTTTGGCTATCGTCTCGCGCGGCAGTTCGAGGTAAAGGTCACGACGACAAGGCCAGGACTGGTGCCTGTGATGTTTACTCCGGTCGAACGACAGGCGTTTGCGGAGCTGAGCGGCATCTCGCTGGATGTGGAAGTCAGCGCGAACGAAGCCGTGTTCCGAGAGAATCTTCTCTTCACCCACCGAGGCTTGAGCGGCCCGGCAATTCTGCAAATCTCCAATTACTTCGATGCCGGAGAATCTTTCGCCGCCAACCTGCTGCCGGAGCTCGACGCCACCGCGCTTTTGCTCGCGCAACGCCAGTCCGGGAAAGAATTGAAGACCGTGCTCGCGCAGCATCTACCCGCACGCTTCACGCAGGCGTGGTGCGAGCGCTTCGCGGAATCCAAGCCGATGCACCGCTATTCGGGCGAGGAACTCGCGGCGATCGCCGGGCGGCTTCAACGTTGGGAGATCACGCCAGCCGACACGGAAGGCTACAGCAAGGCGGAAGTGACAGTGGGCGGCGTGGATACCAATGAGCTTTCGTCGAAGACGATGGAATCGCGTCGTGTGCCGGGGCTCTATTTCGTGGGCGAAGTCGTGGACGTCACGGGATGGCTCGGCGGCTACAATTTCCAATGGGCCTGGGCTTCCGGACACGCTGCGGGGCAATGCGCCTAGCCTGATCAGGAGACAAAAGCCGTCACCCGTTACGTTTTTCGAATTACGTTTCACGCGTAAAACGTAAAACGTGAAACGTGGCAACCATCCAGGCCGGCCGAGAATAGCTGCTCAAGGATCGCCCAGACCGGGCCGAAAGTGTGGTAGCTCCCGGCTCTTGCTGGGAAGCGAGAGCTCGTCTGGCTGGCGTTTGGCGGGACGCGAAATTACTTTTGTCCGGGCGCAGTTGCTGTTTAATTCGTAGCCGCTTGTTCGATGAATCCTAAGGTCAAACTGTTTTTATATGTGGTGTTGGTGGTGTGCATGGCTTCGTGCGCCGCCGGGTTGTATGCGACCTATCATAGCAAGGATACGGTCACGCCCCCATTGAAGAACGTTGCGTCCACCAATCTTCCCCCTGCTGAGGCCGGGGTGACGAATCAGGTGGCGCAGGTGGCCGCCGATCCTGGAGAGGAAGTGACCGCGCGAAAGCTCCGTGTCGGGCGCATGACTGCCTACGGCATCACGATGTTCTTCACGCTGATCGGTCTGGCGGTAATGATCGGCTATGATGTCTCCAGGTTTTTCGCCAACCGGGTCAACGAATTCATTTTCAACGACGACCTCAAGGGCATGAAAGACCCGGAGTATGAGGAAGCCGAACATGTCTGGGCGAAGGGCGATTTTCTGGGAGCTGTCGGCTTGATGCGTGAATACCTCAACCGCCATCCCCGCGAGCAATATGTCGCGCTGCGGATCGCCGAGATTTACGAGAGTGACTTGGGGAATTACCTGGCCGCAGCTTTGGAGTATGAGGAAATCCTGAAGAAGAAGCTGCCGGATGAACGCTGGGGATGGGCGGCCATTCACCTGGCGAATCTTTACTCCGGCAAACTGAACAAGACGGAGCAGGCGTCCGCTTTGTTGCATCGGATCGCGGAGCAATACGGTCACACCGCAGCGGCAAAGAAAGCCCGTGAACGACTGGGCCTGCCACCGCCGGTGGAAGCTACCGTCGCCGTCGCACCCGAACCGGAGCCAGCGGTTGACGCCCAGAGCGAAGAGCCGCCGACAAGTAATTTACCGAAGGGCTTTCGCCCAAAATAGATTCTGACGGAGTCGGATGTTGGATGGAGTCGGGAGGAGGTGTCACGCGTCCCTGCTTGCGTGATTATTTTTGCGCGGGAGACTTCTTGAATTGACACCGCCGCCCCTCCGTCAGCTAGATATCCGAACTAATCCTTTATGAACGAAGACAACATACAACTCACCACCCGCCGTGCTTTCATCAAGACATCAGGCAAAATCGCAGCCGTCTCGGCGCTGGCCGGCGTGGCCATCCCGCACGTGCATGCTGCGGAAAACAACACCATCCAGATCGCGCTGATCGGTTGCGGCGGTCGCGGCACCGGCGCGGCGGGCAATGCGCTCACCACCAAGAAAGGTCCGGTGACGTTGACGGCCATGGTGGACGTCTTCGAGAACCGGATGAACACGAGCTACGACACGCTCAAAGGTAAGTTCGGCGATCTCGTCGATGTGCCGAAGGACAAACGCTTCATCGGCTTCGATGGCTACAAGCAGGCGATGGATTCCATGAAGAAGGGCGACGTCGCCATCTTCACCACGCCGCTGGCCTTCCGCTGGGTCCACTTCAAATACGCGATCGAAAAGGGGCTGAACGTCTTCATGGAAAAGCCCGTCACCGCCGACGGTCCCACGAGCCGGCGCATGTTGGAACTCGCCGAGCAGGCGAAGGCGAAGAATCTGAAAGTCGGCGTCGGCCTCATGTCACGTCACGCGCGGCATCTCCAGGAACTGCACAAGCGGGTGGAGGATGGCGAAATCGGCGACGTCCTGCTCATGCGCGGCTATCGGATGCACGGTCCGGTCGCGTCCGCCTTCTCCAAGAAATGGCCGGGAACACCGAGCGAACTGCTCTGGCAGATCTCCCGCTTCCACAGCTTCATCTGGGCGAGCGGCGGTTGCTACAGCGACTTCTACATCCACCACATCGATCATCTGTGCTGGATGAAAAATGCATGGCCGGTCAAGGCGCAGGCGCTCGGCGGACGCCACTACCGCAACAGCCCCGATGGCGATCTGTGGGTGGACCAGAACTTCGATTCCTACGCGGTCGAATACACGTTTGAAGACGGCTCCAAGTTCTACATGGACGGCCGCTGCAACACCGGCGCGCACCCGATGTATTTCAGCCACGTCCACGGCTCCAAGGGCATGGCCATCGCCGCCAAGAACGGCGACTACGGCGGCCCCTCCAGCATCCATAAGGGCCAGTTGCCGAGTCGCTCCAGCATGACCTGGCAATCCAACATTCCGGCAGCTGAGAACGATCCGTATCTCAACGAGTGGAACGACTTGATGGACGCCATCCGCAACGACAAGCCTTACAACGAAGTTCCCTTCGGCGTGCAGGCCAGCGTCGTCACTTCGATGGGCCGCATGGCAGCGCACACCGGGCAGGAAATCACCTACGACGACATGCTGAATCATCCCCACGAATACGCGCCCGGCATCGACAAGTGGACGATGGATTCCCCGCCGCCGGTGCTCTCGGACAAGGACGGCAAGTATCCCGTCCCGATGCCCGGTCTGAAAAACGATCGCGAATACTGATCCGCCTGAACCGGGCGGACCCGCACCATTTCTGACACAGCGCCGGGGTAATTCCCGGCGCTTTTTCTTTTCACTCAACTCCCGCTTGCCACTCGTCCTCAAAACTGGAACAACTCCCCTCATGCACACCAGACTTCTCGCGAAGGGATGCGCCCTGCTCCTGTCCCTCTCGTTCGCCGCCGCACAAAGCAGCACCGAAGACCTCATGCAAACGCCTCAGACTTTCAAAAAGAAAATCACCCGGACCATCGGCACAGACTATCTCCTCTTCCTGCCCAAAGGCTACGAAGCCAAAGGCGACAAGCGCTGGCCGCTCATGCTGTTCCTGCACGGTGCCGGCGAGCGCGGCAGCGATTTGAAGAAAGTCGCCGTCCACGGCCCGCCGAAGCTCGTGAAGACCCGTCCCGATTTTCCGTTCATCCTCGTCTCGCCGCAATGTCCTACCGACCAGACCTGGTCCGACGAAACGCTTCTCTCCCTTCTCGATCGAGTGATCAAGAAGCACAAGGTGGATACCAACCGCGTCTATCTCACCGGCCTGAGCATGGGCGGCTACGGCTCGTGGAGCCTCGGCGTGAAGTATCCCGAACGCTTCGCGGCCATCGCGCCGATCTGCGGCGGCGGCGAGACCATCAACGTCCTCCTCAGCAGCCGCGCGAAATCCGCCGCGCTGAAATCACTTGGCATCTGGGCATTTCACGGCGCGAAAGATCCCGTCGTGAAGCTCGAAGAATCCGAGCGCATGGTCGCCGCCTTGAAAAAGGCCGGCGTGAAGGAAGTCGAACTTACCGTCTATCCCGAAGCGCAGCACGATTCGTGGACCGACACCTACGCGAACGAGAAACTATTCGAGTGGTTCCTCAAGCACGAGCGGAAGTAGGAACCGCGCGCCCACCCCACAGCCGTTACGCATTACGAGTTGCGTTTTACGTCGCGTCACGCCCATCGCTGCGTTGACATCCCCACCCCCCTTCTCCACTGTTCACGAATGGCAAAACCAGCTTTGGGTCGCGGGCTGGGGGCGTTGCTCGGCGGGACTTCTCCATCCGCAAAACCAGTGCTCCCTTCCACCGCGTACCCTGCGACTACAATCGCTACCGTCACCGCCGCTCCGCCGGTGGATGACCGGGAGCGCGTGCAGCGCGTCCCCATGGATCGCGTGCAGCCGTGCCCGTTCCAGCCGCGCAAGGATTTCACCCAGGAATCACTCCGGGAACTCGCCGATTCCATCAGGGAACAAGGCATCATCCAGCCGCTCATCGTCCGCAAGAAGGGCGAACACTTCGAACTCATCGCCGGCGAACGCCGCTGGCGCGCTGCGCAACTTGCGAGCCTGACCGAAGTCCCCGTCATCCTGCGCGAAGCCGATGATCGTGAAGTCCTGGAGCTGGCGCTCATCGAGAATCTCCAGCGAGAGAACCTCAACCCTATCGAAGAAGCGCTGGGCTATTCCGAGCTCATCAGCACTTACCAGATGCGGCAGGAAGACGTCGCCGTGAAGGTTGGCAAGAGCCGGACCGTCGTGGCGAACGCCCTCCGCCTGCTCAAGCTTCCCCCTGAACTGCAGACCTACGTGCGAGACAGCCGCCTCTCCGTCGGCCACGCCAAGGTCATTCTCGGCCTGAGCATTCCGGCGGAACAACAGCTCGCTGCGGAACGCATCATCAAGGAAGGACTCAACGTCCGGCAGACCGAGGAGCTCGTCACGCGCCTGCAACAGCCGGCCGTGGAAGTCACGGTGCACACTCGCAATGGAGCGGCCGTTCAAGTCATGCGCGACGTCCATGTGACAAACTTGGAGAACAAGCTGCGCGAACGTCTCGGGACGAAGGTTCAACTACGTTATCGCGCCGGGAAAGGCGCACTGGACATCCGCTTTTACAGCGACAACGAACTCGAACGCATCATGCAGATTCTGGGCGTCTCGGTGGATTGAATCGCCCCAGCAGGCCAAGTCAGACCGACACACCTTGATGTCGTCCCGGCTCACTGACAAATCTGAATCGATTTACGGACAAATCATTTCCCATGTTGAACCCCGAAGAATTCCGCGAACAAACCGCCGCCAAACTTCTCGCCGGCATCGAGCGCGCCAGCTGCCTCCGCGCCTTCGTCGGCATGGATGGCTTCGTCGATGAGATCATCCACGTCGTGGACAAGCGCGACAACGCCGCAAGCTTCAGCCGGCTCCCCACGATCAGCGCGCTGGCAGAACGCCTCGCTGGTGCGGCGGGCAAGAGCACGAACATCGAACTGGTCCCCGAGCGCACCAAGCTCGGCGGCAACGGCCCCATCATGGCCAACGCCCTTGCGCGACTTGGCGTGAAGGTGACCTATGTCGGCGCGCTGGGTTACCCACATCTTCACCCGGTCTTCGCGGAGTTCGCCCAGCGCGCGGAAGTCCACAGCATCGCTGAGGCGGGCCACACGGATGCCCTGGAATTTGAGGACGGCAAGCTGATGCTCACCAAGACCACCTCGCTCAACGAAGTCACCTGGGAGAACATCCAGCTCCGCTACGGACGCAACAAGTTCATCGATAATTTCTCAACCGCAGATTTCGTGGGCTTCGTGAACTGGACGATGATTCCCTACATGAGCGACCTCTGGGAATCCTTGCTCCAGGAGTTCTGCCCCACGCCGCCGTTCCCGCGCCGGAAGATTTTCTTCGACCTTGCCGACCCCGAGAAGCGCACGGAGCAGGACATCGCGCGCGCCCTTGAAATCATCGTGCGCTTCGACCGTTACTTCGAAGTCATCCTCGGCTTGAACGAGAAGGAAGCCTACGAGATTGGCAAGGTGCTCGGCCTGGATACCAGCAACCGCTCCCGCGACGGTCTCGCGGCCCTGGCCGTCGAGATTCAAAAGCGTTGCCCGGTGGACACACTGGTCGTCCACCCAGTCACCTTCGCGCTCGCGGTCAGCAACGGAACGCCCTCCATCGTGGACGGGCCGTTCGTGGAAAAGCCGCTCATCACGACCGGTGCCGGCGATCATTTCAACTCCGGCTTCTGCCTCGGCAAGCTGCTCGGCCTCGACAACGCTGGCGCTGTCCTGACCGGCACGACATGCAGCGGCTTCTACGTCCGCACGGCGAAAAGCCCGGACATCTGTGACCTCGCCGAAATGTTGCGCCACTGGCCCAGACGCTGTACAGCGACGACTCCCAACCTGTAAATCCATCACTTCAATTCCCGCCCATGGTTCTGCCCATCGTTCACTACGGCCATCCAGTGCTTCGCAAGAAAGGCGAGCGCATTGCGGAGATCACGCCCGCCGTCACGAAGCTCATCAAGGACATGATCGAGACGATGTATGACGCGGAAGGCGTCGGCCTCGCCGCCCAACAGGTCGCACACGCGCTACAGCTCACCGTCATCGACGTGCGGGAAGTCAAAGAGCGGCCCTCCACTCTCGAACTCAACGGCCAGCCCGCCGATGTTGCGGCGTTCATGCCGCTCGTGCTCATCAATCCGGAAGTCAAAGGCTACGGCACCAGCGTGGCCGGGCCGGAAGGCTGCCTGAGCTTCCCGGAGATCTACGAGGACGTTACGCGCCCGGAGTTTGTGGAAGTCAGCGCGCTCGACGCCAAGGGCAAGCCCATCCAGTTCAAAGCCGGTGGCCTGCTCGCCCGCGCCATCCAGCACGAGACGGATCACCTCAACGGCATCCTCTTCATTGACCGGATGCCGACCAAGGCCAAGCAGGCGCTCAAGCCGGAGCTGGACGACCTTCAGGCCGAGACGAAAGCCAGCCTGCTGAAGTAGCCGCCGCTCCACCGGCACCGAGGTCGGCGTGGCCGTGATCGCCACCAATGAAACCGGCGATGGCTCGACCACGGTGTTCAACTCACTCGTTGAATCGCGCTCCATCTCCAACAATGCTACCGCGACGGATATCCTCCGAACCACCCGCGCCATCAAGGTCTCCCCTGACGGCAAGAGGCTCGCCGTCATTCGCGATGACAACCAGACTCGGATCATACCGCTGACGAACGGCATCTCGAACCTCGCCCGCCGCGAACTCGTCGCCACCTTCGCTGCTTCGCCCACCCTTGGACGGGATGTCTCCTGGGACGCCGCGGGCAACCTGTATGCGATCAGCTCGGGAACCGAACTGATGCGCGTCTGGTCTCCCGGCGGAGAAACCAACGCCACTACTGGTTCAGATGGCACGTTCGTCCTAGATGAAGTCCAGCTCCGGGAAGTCAGCGTCGTGGCGACAGACGACTTCTCCAGTGAATCCGGCCCGGATACCGCGACCCTCACTTTCACGCGCACCGAGTCCACCACCGCGCCGCTCAAGGTCAACAACAGCGTGGTGTATTCCTTCCCGAAACCCTCCGGCTTCACCAGCGGCAACATCATGATCGGCCACAACGATCAGGCTGACTCCGTCGGCTCGACGAATAACTTCGTCATCTTCGACAACGTTCGCGTGGTCACGTCCGACGCCCGGGTCAGCTCCGTGCAATTGCTCCCCGGCAACCAGGTGCAGATCGACTTCACGTCACCCGGCTCAGAAGCTGAGTTTCACCTCGAAGGCAGCGCCAATCTCTCGACTGGCATCTGGAACGAAGTTGCCGGAGCCGTCATCAGCACGACGCCCCAGGGCTTCCGCTTCGTGGCACCGGCCGGCGGGGACGCACAGTTCTATCGGGTTCGTCGCCAAGCAAACCGGCCTTCGCCGAACAGTCTTCATCACCCGCATGCAGCTCGTCTGCATGCGGGCTTTTCTTTTTCATCCGCACTCCAGTTTCGATTGGCGCTCAACGGCACGCCGAAGCTATCGTTCACCGAACGCATGAAGGAAAATGCTGCGACTGAATCCCGATACGTCCTGCGATGGCAGGACAACACCACACCAGCGAGGGTGAAGGATGAACTCGCCGTCGAGGAACCGCTCGAGATCCAGGTTGATACGCAATCCGTCGTCGTCACGATGCGCACGCCAGGCCACGATCATGAGCTCGCCGCCGGCTTCCTCCTGAGCGAAGGGCTGATTAAGTCTCCGCAAGAGATCCTGAAAATCGTCCCATACGTTCGCAATCTTTCCGGCAACGTCCTCGACGTCTTCCTCGCGGCCGGCGTCACCGTGGACTTCTCCCAACTCACCCGCCACGTCTTCGCGTCGTCAAGCTGCGGCCTGTGCGGCAAGGCTTCCATCGAGTCCGTTCACCGCCATTTCAAGCGCGTGAAATCCTCCGTGAAGATCCCCGTCAACCGGATCGCCAGCCTGCCGGAGGAATTACGCAAAGGTCAGTCCGCCTTCGATTCCACCGGCGGGCTGCACGCCGCAGGGCTCTTCACTGCGAGCGGGAAACTCCTGGTGCTGCGCGAGGACGTCGGACGCCACAACGCCGTCGATAAAGTTCTCGGCTACGCGCTGTTGAACGACCTACTGCCGCTTGATAAACACGTGCTCGTCGTCAGCGGAAGAGCCTCCTTCGAGATCATGCAAAAGGCTCTGGCCGCGCGGTTGCCCATTGTCGCCGCCGTGTCTGCGCCCTCCAGCCTCGCCGTTCAATTTGCCGTGGAAAGCGGCCAGACGTTGCTCGGCTTTGTCCGTGGCGATCGTTTGAACATCTACTCCCATCCCGAGCGCATCAAGATGCCGACCCGCTCCGTTCGCAACAGTTCGCGATTCGAGTCCAAGACGCATTAATGCCGCTGTCCTCGGAGCGCCGAACTCCAGTTCGGCGCGGTAAGCTCTCCGGCACCACCGCGCCGATTTGGAAATCGGCGCTCCAGTTACGTCTGACAACACTCACCGCTGATAGAGCGGGATGTAGTGATACGGCATCGCCAGGATCATCGTATAGACGGCGGTGCTGTAGGTCGGTCCA
Source organism: Pedosphaera parvula Ellin514 (assembly GCA_945872975.1). Lineage (GTDB taxonomy): Bacteria > Verrucomicrobiota > Verrucomicrobiia > Limisphaerales > JADJPG01 > JADJPG01. Next base: position 3,554 of record CAMCCU010000031.1, on the reverse strand, counting down.
ACTCCACCCATTCCTGCATCCAGCTTCGGCTCCCAGTAATAAAACCCGCCCTGCAACGGAGTCACATTCTTCAGCAACACTTCGCGAACCTGCGCATACCATTTCGCCCACGTCTCGCCGCCAATCATATACTGCGCGGGCGCCGCGTAGAAATTTCCGTATGTGAACCACTGGTCGTTCTTCGCGTTGTTCTTCACCAGATACTCCGAGCCACCGCGCACCATCGGGTCATCGTACAGCCCGCACACTTGCAGCGAGTAAATCGCCGCCGCCGTCCGCGCGAAGCCCGGGTCACGGCCAGGTTGATAGGCGAAGCCACCGCTGGGCGGATGCTGGCACGCCTTCACATACTTCACGGCGTTATCGATCGTCTTCTGCGGAACATCGATCCCGCCGTTCTTCGCCGCGCGCAAAGCGACCACCTGCAGCACCGTCACCGAAACGTCCGCATCCGCCGGCACCGGACGATACCGCCAGCCGCCTTCCGGATTCTGCGAGGCGATGATGATGCGGATCATCTTCTCCAGCTTCGGGCGCATCACCGGCGACTTCGTCTGTCCGTAAAGTTCTCCCAAGGCAATCGCCGCGATGCCGTGGCTGTACATGTATTGACCACCGTTGCGATTCCCGATGAGTCCTTCCGGCGAAATCTGGTCGAGCAGATATTGCATGCCCAACGTCACGCTCTTGCCGAACTCTCCTTCGCCCGGCAATTGACCCGCCGCCTGGAAAGCCATCAGCGTGTACGCCGTCATCGCCACCGCGTAACGCTGCTCCTCGCCCGATGAACCCCACGCGCCGTTGGCAACCTGTTTCGACACGAGCCATTTCAACGCGCCCTTGATCACTGTCTCGGTCTTCTCGTCCACCACCACCGCGTCACGCTTCGTGGCAGAATCCGCCGCCATGAGCGACGCGCCATGGAACATCGTAATGAGCGCCAGCAGAACAGCGACCCTTGTTTCGCGCCGAAGAAGCATAAACGTAAACTTCATCACATCACTTCCAGCCTACGGACGCGTCCGCATCATCCGCTCCGCCGGTTTCTCCTCCGTGACGGGCGCACCGCGTGACATCCATTCGCGTGCGCCATCGATGACCCTGTCCCACTGGAACGCCGGACCCGGATCGACCTTGTTCGTCTGGATGTGAAAATGTCCGAGCACACCCTGGTAACGCTCCAGCTCTTCATCCGGCAACTTGCCGGCCACCAGCTTGCCATTCGCGTCCCTCGGGAAATCACACCTCAACTTCGGGAACACTTTGCAGAGCGCAGCGGTGAGTTTCGCCAAAGCTTCATACTGCTGCGGCGTCAGGTCGTATTGATACAGCTCGCGCCCTTGCACGGCTCCCTTGACCGGCTCAGGCCGCGCCGGTCGCCCGACAAAGTCAGGCGTCCGAATGCCCGTCGCGCCATAACGCTCCGGCACCACAATGCGCGCGAGCCCGTTGCTGTCCGGCTGATACCACTCCTTCAACGGCGCGGCATCCGGCGATCCATACGCGCCGATGTTCGCGATCTCGATCCCCACCGAGCGCGTGTTCGACGTCGTCGCGTGCCACGCGCGCTCCTTCAAATCCAGCGTCTGATAAATCGTCCCATCCAGATCGAGCATGAAGTGAACACTCAGACAACGATGGTCATGCAGCACCTTGAAGCACTGCCGGCTCGTGCCCGTCACGTCGAAATGGACGACGAACTGGTCCACCTTTTCCTGCAACAACGGCAAGTCCCAGCCGCCACCGCGCACGCGCTCAATCTCATCCTCCGTCAGCCCGCTCTTGCGCAGGCCGTAACGATTCGGCGACGACAGATCCTTCACCACGACTTTGGATGTCTCCCAGGACGATTCGTCGAACGCGCTGAACCTCCGCTCCACGCGATACGCGTCGTAGCCACCTGCGTCCAGCCACAACACCACCGGCGTGCCCGTGTGAAAGAACTGCCCCGCCACCACGATCTCGTCCCCTCGACGCGGAGCCGCCGTCCCCGGACGCGGCACGCTCTGGCAGCCGGTCAAGACCAGCACACACAGGAGCGCAAATGGACCAGCCAACCGCGCCAGTGACGAAACACTTCGAGTCATATCGTTACTTCAAGACCTCGGCGAAAAATACCTTCATCGCCTCCCACGAACGCTTGTCTGCCTTCTCGTTGTAAGCCGCGCCCTTGGAATTATCCCCGCCCGCGTTCCAATCCGTGAAGCTATGCACCGCGCCACCGTAGGCGACCAGTTGCCAATCGACGTTCGCCTTGCGCATCTCCTCTTCAAACGCCGACACCTCCAACGCCGGAACATACGGATCATCCGCTCCATGCAGTGCCAGCACCCTGCCCTTGATCGACTTCGCGTCCGCCGCGTTCGGAGTATTCAAGCCACCGTGAAAACTCACCACCGCCGCGACGTCCGCACCGCTGCGCGCCAGTTCGAGAACCGTGGTGCCGCCAAAGCAATAACCCATCGCCGCCGTCCGCTTCGTGTCCACCATCGAGAGCTTTTTTAACTGCTCCAACGCCGCATTCACCCGCGCCCGCAGCAATGCCCGGTCGCCTTTATACTTTCCCGCCAGCGCGGCGGCGTCCTTCGGATTATCCGCGCGCACGCCTTTGCCGTAGATGTCCGCGCACAGCACGGCATAGCCCAACCCCGCCAGCATCTCGGCACGTTTCCGTTCGTAAGCCGTCAGCCCCTTCCACTGATGAACGATCAACACGCCCGGACGTTTCCCCTGCACCGTCGTGTCATACGCCACCACGCCTTCGCAGGTCACCTCACCTTGCTTGTACTCGATGGTCTCGAGTTTGATCTCCCCGTGCGCGAAGCCAGTCAACGCAGCGAGAAGCACTGCGGCAATGAATGTTTTCATGGTGCGAATCGTCAGCGTCGGACAATGCCTCGTCAAACCTCAATTTCACTTCGCAACCGTCCGACGGGGCTGGAGCGCCGATTTCCAAATCGGCGCGTTGATGCCGGAGAATCGAGCGCGCCGAACAGGAGTTCGGCGCTCCGGGGGCACTGCTTGAATGCGCCGCGTCTCATCGCGATCCAGGCAATCTTGATAGCTGCGAGCATCCACATTCTCCTCGTGCTCCATGCGGCCGAGACTCCCGCCACGCCCGATGCCGTCAGCTTCAGCAAGGACATCGCGCCGCTGCTCCAGGCCAAGTGCGTCACCTGCCACAATGCCGAGAAAGCCAAGGGCGGCTATCGACTCCACACCTTCGCGGAACTCCTGAAGCCCGGCGAAAGCAAGGACGCACCCGTCGTCCCTGGCGACCCCGCGAAGAGCAAGCTTCACCAGCTCCTTCTCGTCACCGATCCTGATGATCGCATGCCGCAGAAGGACGACCCGCTCCCGCCTGCGCAAGTTCAGCTCATCGCCCGCTGGATCACTCAAGGCGCCCGCTTCGACGGTTCAGATCCAAAGTCACTTCTCTCCACCCTCAGCGCACCCGCTCGTCACCCGGACGCACCGGTGCGCTACGCCCGCCCCGTCCCAATTCTCGCGCTCGCGTTCCATCCGGATGGCGCGGAACTCGCCGCCAGCGGTTA
>CAMCCU010000030.1 GCA_945872975.1 Pedosphaera parvula Ellin514 | reverse complement strand
GTGGCGTGAGTCGGCGATCTCGCCTTCGGCCTGCGTCTTGCGCTGCGCGAACGCGCCGACCTCTGTGCGGCGCGTCTGGATCAACTGCTCCAACTCGCGGATGCGGGCTTCGAGCGGTGCCTTCTGGCCGGCGAAGGAGCGAACCAACTAAACGCGGAGCGTCCAGAAAGCAAATTCCTATCAGTCAGTAGTACCGTGATCGTGCCGGTGGTGCTCCCAAGCCGCACTTGCTCCCTCAATACACCAGCACCAGCACAGCGGCCTTCTCGGCGGACTCACCACGTCCTCGAACTTCCGTTCCTTCGATTCCGGTTCCCTGCGGCCCCGTTGAAGCGGTCACTTGACCGACTTTCGTCGCGACGACATTCTCGCCCCTTCCGCGCTCTCACGAGTGCGGCCCCGTTGAAGCGCAGTTTCTTGATAAGACCAAGAAGTATCCAAGCTTTTAATGGCTTGCTTTTGCCGTCGCGTGAGGTCAGGCTCCCGCTCCTTCAATCCACCGATTCTCGCATGAAAACGTGCCTGCTGTCCGCGTCTGTCCGCACCTTCATCTGCCTGCTCATTCTGAGTTGGGCGGCCGGGCCTTCCCCATCCGCTAGCGCGGCCGACGCGCTCTTAATCAGCGAGTTCATGGCCAGCAACACGAAGTCGCTGGCGGACGAGAACGGTGATTTTCCGGATTGGATCGAAATCTACAACGCCGGTTCGACGACGGTCGATTTGCTGAACTGGTGCCTGACCGACAACGCCGGCAATCTTGCCAAGTGGCGTTTCCCCGCCACCAACCTGCCGCCCCAACGATTCATGATCGTATTCGCATCGGAGAAAAACCGACGCGTTCCCGGCGCGCCGTTGCATACCAATTTTCGGCTCTCGGGCGACGGCGAGTATCTCGCTCTTCTCCGGCCGGACGCGGTCACGATCGTTTCCGAGTTCGCGCCGTTGTTCGCGCCGCAGAGCACCGATGTGGCCTACGGTCTGGCCGCGGCGGGCACGAACATGACGTTGGTTTCGACCGGCGCGGTCGCGCGGGCGTTGGTGCCGGTCAATGGATCGCTGGGTCTCAGCTGGACGTCGCCTGCCTTCGATGACTCGTCCTGGGTGCAGGGCAGCACTGGTGTCGGTTACGAGCGAGGCTCCGGTTACGAATCGTTGCTGGGATTAAACCTCCTTTCGCCGTCCATCCCCGCCAGCCAGCGCATCGACGTCAACGGCGACGGCATCAACGAGAACAACTCGACCTACATCCGCGTCCCGTTCGTCCTGGAGGACCCGTCCGGGATTAACACGCTCGCGCTGCGCATGCGCTACGATGACGCGTTCGTGGCCTACCTGAATGGCCACGAAGTCGCGCGTGCCAACGAAACGCCCAACCCCACCTGGAACTCGTCCGCTGCCAGCGATTACGGGGACGTCACCGACGTGATGATGGCGATCACCTACGGGCCGGGGAACAGCATCACCCTTTACCGCAACGGCCAGGTTTACGCTCCGGCGTCTTCGGCTACGACCGGGACGCTGCAAACGTATCCTGCCAATGTCGCCGATGTGCTCATTGGCAAGCGGCACGAAGATATTGGCGCGGGCGGCACCCGCACAGGCGCCGATGGTTTCATCGCCGGGTCCGTGAACGAGGCCCGCCTTTACAATGCGGCTCTGGGCCCCGCGGCGATTCAATCCCTCTTTCAACTCGGCGTCGCCACCAGCACGAATGCGTTGCCCGCCGCCGCCATCACGAATCTCCTGCATCAATGGTCGTTCAATGACGGCACTGCCCGTGACTCCATCGGAACGTCCCACGGCACCTTGCTCGGCGGCGCGCTCATTGAACAGGGCCGTCTCGTGCTGGACGGCATCGACGACTTCATGCGCTCTGGCGTGCTTCGATCCAATGTCAGCGAACGCACGCTCGTGGTGTGGGTGAGCCTCGACAACTTGAGCCAGCAGGCCGGCAGCGCGATGACGATCGAGAATCCGAGCGGCACCGACGTGTTCGACGGCATCATCTTCGCCGAACGCGTCCCCGGCCAGTGGATGAACGGGAGCAGTTTCTTCGCCCGATCCGTGGCGGACAACACGGGCGCTCCTGAAACCGTGACCGATGTCTTCGTAGCGTCAGGGCCGGAGAGTTTCGATCTGGCGATCCATGCCGACAAGTTGATTGCCGGGACCAACCTCCTGGCCATTCACGGCCTGAACTTCAACGCCACCGATTCGGACTTCCTGATTCTGCCGGAGTTGATCGCCGGCCGCTATGTGATTGGGTCCGGGGCCACCGGCTACTTCGACCGGCCGACGCCGGGCCGGATGAACGGCGCGACGTTCCAACGCCTGCAAGCCCGGCTCTTCTTCGATCACGAACGCGGGTTCCAAACCGCGCCGTTCTCCCTGAGCATCACCAGCGACGTGCCGGGCGTGACGATCCGCTACACGCTCGACGGTCGCGCACCCAACCTGACCAACAGCGTGCTCTACAGCGGACCCATTCCAATCAGCCGCACCACCACGCTGCGCGCTTCGGCGTTTCGGACGGGGCTCGAACCGACTGAGCCGGTCACGCACACGTTCGTATTCGTGGCGGATGTTCTGCGTCAGGCGAACACCGCTCCACCCGGCGCGCATTGGGACACCGAGATGGATCCGAATGTGGTCAACAACGCCAACCTGCCGTGGAGCGTTGCGCAGGGGCTGGTGGATTTGCCGGCCGTCTCCGTGGTGATGGATCCGGCCGATCTGTTTGGGCCGAACGGGATTTATCAAAACGCCACCGCGCGCGGCGACGACTGGGAACGCGCCACGTCCGTCGAGTTCTTCTATCCGGCTGAGTACACGGGCCCGCGCGTGGATCGGGGTTTCGCCGTGAACTGCGGCGCGCAAATCAACGGCAACTTCAGTCGCCTGACGCATCAGCCCAAACACAGCCTGCGTCTGGTCTTCAAGGATCGCTGGGGCGCGCCCAAGCTGAAGTTTCCCCTGTTTCCCGACTATAACGTCGATGAGTTCGACACCTTGTTGCTGGCCTGTGGCCATAACCAGGGCTGGTCGACCGGCATTGAGAACTCCCAGTTTCTCCGCAACCGTTTCACCTGGGAAATGGAATCCATCGGCGAGACCCGACCCAAGGTCCACAGCCAGTCCGTGCACGTCTATCTGAACGGGATGTATTGGGGGCTCTACGATTTCCAGGAGCGCCCGGACGAATCGTTTGCCGCCGCCAACTTCGGCGGAGCGAAGGCGGAATACGACGTGTTCAAGGGCCTCAGCGCGGGCGGCTCGACCAGCGCGCCCGTAATCAATGGGACACGCGACGCCTGGGATCAATTGTTCGTCCTCGCCAATGCGAATCTCACGAACCCCGCCAGCTACGCCGCGGTTGCCCGCCTGGTCGACATCGACCAGCTCATCGACTATTCCATCGGCATTCTTTACAGCGCCGATCGCGACGGCCCGACGGGCTGGCTCAATGGCCCGCCCAATTCGCTCGAGCCGAAAAACTTTTACGCCTCAAGGCGACGCACCGACGATGGCCGGTTTCGCTTTTGGCGTTGGGACTCGGAGTTCACGTTCGAAAACGTCAACGAGGACGTGAGCGAACGTCAGGGCACACAAAATCCCGGCCGGCTTCACTACAACCTTCGCGCCAACCCCGAATATCGCCTGCGCTTCGCCGATCGCGTGCAGCAGCTCTTTTTCAACGACGGCCCGTTCACAGTGACTGCATTGACCAATCGTTACGCCGCGTTGGCCGCCGAGATCGATCGGGCCGTCGTGGCCGAGTCCGCGCGCTGGGGCGACTCCAAGCGCGAACCTCCCTTCTCCCGCGAAGTCGAATGGATCCGCGAACGCGACCGCATCCTCACCAGCTATATTCCCGGCCGGCTCAGCGTGTTTCTCAACCAGTTGCGGACCGACGGCTTGTTCCCGGCGGTTGCCCCTGCGGCCTTCAACATCAACGGCGGGCCCCAGCACGGCGGGCTTATCCTTCCCGGCGACACGCTCACAATCACCGCGCCCACCGGACAGATCTACTACACCCTCGACGGCCGCGATCCGCGCGATCCCGACCGGGCCAACGGCGTGGCGTCAAATGCGCTGCTCTACACCGGACCGATCGTCCTGCCCGACGGCGCCGTCGTCAGCGCGCGCGTGTTGAATGGAAACCAATGGAGCCCCCTCCTCGACGCCACATTCTTCACCCCGCAGGACTACTCGACGCTGCGGGTGACTGAAGTGATGTATCATCCGCCGGTTACGAACGAAGTCGCCGAGAGCGAGGTCGAGTTCATTGAGCTGAAGAACACCGGCTCCAGCGCGCTTTCCCTGGAACGAATGCGCTTCACCGCCGGCATCGATTTCACGTTCCCGCGCGGCACCCTGCTCCGCCCGGGCGCGTTTCTCGTGCTGGTTTCCGAGGCCGAGGCGTTCCGGGCGAAATATCCCGGCGCGCCTTTCGCCGGCGTCTTCCGCGGCCAGCTCGACAACGGCGGCGAAATGCTGCGCCTGACGCACCCGACCCGCGGTGACGTGTTGGAGATGTCCTATGGCGACGCCGCCCCATGGCCCGCGACACCCGATGGCCACGGCTTCTCGTTGGTCCCGCGCGATTCCACCGGGACTCCCAACGCCAGCGACCCGATCACCTGGCGTGCGAGCACCAACCCCGGCGGTTCCCCCGGCGCGGACGACCCTTCCAGCGCCATCCCGCGCCTGGTGATCAACGAAGTCCAGACCGCTTCCACGCCGCCGTTGGTCGATACGATCGAACTCTTCAACTCAACCGGCTCGCCAGTGAATGCAGGAGGCTGGTTTCTCACCGACGACCCAGCGGTGCCACGGAAGTTCCAAATTCCCGACGGCGTGAGTTTGCCTACCGGCGGCTTCGCGCTGTTCGACGAATCGCAGTTCAACCCGGTGCCGGCGACGACCAACAGTTTCTCCCTGAGTTCGCGCGGCGAGCGGGTCTACCTCTTCTCCGCCAATGCCGCCGGACAACTGACCGGCTACGACCACGGATTCAGCTTCGGCGCAGCGGACGACGGCGTGACGTTCGGTCGATTGGTCTTAAGCACCGGCGAGGAAAACTTTCCCGCTCAACTCAGCCGGACGCCCGGTGCCGTCAACAGCGAACCGCGGATCGGCCCGGTGGTCATGACCGAGATTCACTACAACCCGCCGATCCCGGAAGACGGCTTCGTCGAACTGCAAAACATCTCCGGCTCTTCCGTGGCCCTGCACGACGCACCGGCATCCACGAATGTCTGGCGCTTGAGCGGAGCGGATTTTCAGTTTCCACCCGGCCTTTCACTGGCGCCCGCGGAACGCATTCTGATCACGACCGGCGACCCGGTTGCATTCCGCGCGCGACATCAGGTGCCAGGCACGATCCGCGTCTTCGGTCCGCTGGCCGGCCGTTTGCAGAACAACGGCGAGCGTCTCGAGCTTCAACGTCCCGCGCCGCCCGACACCAACGCGGTCGTGTACATCACCGTGGACGAGGTTCGCTACCGCGATCGCGAGCCGTGGCCGCTGGCCGCCGACGGCGCGGGCGCGTCGTTGCAACGTCTGACCGCCTCGCTCTACGGCAACGAGCCGCGCCATTGGACGGCGGCGATCCCGACGCCCGGGGCTGCCCACCCTGGTGGCGTGGCGCCCGTCATTCTCAACCAGCCGGCGAGCGTTACGACCGTGGCCTACCTGAACGTCCAGTTCAACGTGACCGCCAGCGGCCCGGCGCCGTTGGCGCATCAATGGTGGTACAACGATTCGCCGATCCCGGGCGCGACGAATGCCACCTTGCTTTTACCCAGCGTGCAGCCCGGCGACGCGGGAAGCTATCGGGTCAGCGTGTTCAACGCCGCCGGCTCGGTGTTGAGCTCAAACGCCACGCTCAACGTCCGGGTTCCGGCGATGATCACCCAGCAGCCGCGGAGTCGGAACGTCACCAATGGGGGGATTGCCGTCCTCACGGTGGCCGCCACGGGGCGCGGCGTGCTCCGTTACCAATGGCAGTTCAACGGCATAAACCTTCCGGGCGCAACCAACGCAACCTTGACCTTTTCGAACGTCACCACCGCCGCCACCGGTTCATACCGTGTCATCGTGACCGACGAGATCGGGGCCACGCCGAGCCGGGTTGCCATCCTCACCGTGCTCGTGCGTCCGACGATCCTCGTTCATCCGCTCAGCCAGTCGGTGGTGCAGGGAGATCCTGCGACGTTCAGCGCCGTGGCCGACGGCACCTTCCCTCTGACCTTTAGCTTGCGTCGTGCGAGTATTCGCCTGGCGACCAACGTGCTCGACAGCAGCGCCGTCACATTTACGGTGAACAACGTGCAACCCGCGAATGCCGGCACGTACAGCATCGTCGCCGCCAATGCCGCCAATCTTACGGGGGTGGTTACATCCGGCGCGCTGCTGACCGTGCTGGCCGACACCGATGGCGACCGTTTGCCGGACAGTTGGGAGACCCAATACGGCTTCAACCCGTCGAATCCACTCGATGGCCTGCTCGATCCCGACGGCGATACGATGAACAACCGCGCCGAGTACATTGCCGGCACTGATCCGACGAATTCGTTGAGCTATCTGAAGGTTGAGCAGCTGGTTCCCGGTGCGCCGACGCGCATTTCGTACCAGGCCGTATCCAACCGCACCTACACGGTGCAATACAACGATTCCTTTGGCGGGCTTTGGTTCACCTTGACCAACACGGCGGAACGTTCCACCAACCGGCTTGAAACCGTGACAGACCCGGGCTCGGCCGTTACGCGCTACTATCGCCTCGTGACGCCGCGAGTGCCGTAGTCGGCTCAGACATCCTGACGTGCAGGGTAAACCTTTGCCTTGAACGTGGAATCGAGATGACCCCTCACCCTTGATTCCTCGCCCCGCGCCCAGGCGAGTTTCTCAGGTAAGTGCGCGGGGCGAGGTTGCCTGCAGGGCGGGTGAGGGGTCAGCTGGGTTCCTGTCCAGGTCAGGATGTCTGAGTATAGGGAGCGATGCGTTCGATGCCTGCACCAGCCTGGCGAGTGTCACCATTCCCAGCAGCGTCGCCAGCATCGATTACGCGACGTTCTCTGGCTGCACCGGCTTGAATGGGGTCTATTTCCAGCAACGCTCCCAGCGTTGGTTCGTATGTAGTCGTGAAATGAGATTGCCGATCGCTCTGGGTGCGCTGCGGTTGTCGGTGGTGTGCTGTCTCAGTGGACCTGTTGAGGATTACGCCGCGACAATATCACCGCTAATCGATCCTGCGAAGCTCTCCACGCTTGGTAACCGTGGTGCAAATCAGCGGGTGCGGGAGTATGTCTATTGGCTCGGGATGGCGCGTACAGACAAACTCGATCCTCGCAAGGTTGCGGTCGAAGCCGTCCACGTTGCTGGTTACAAGGGTGAAGCGGCGGCGATGACGATCACCGCCATGATGCGCAATCTCGACATCGCGACGCAGTTGGCCTGCTTCGATGCCGACGGGCAGTCAGAGATGAAGAAGGGAAATTCTCCAACGATTCGACGCGGGCCATACTACGGGCAGGAGCTTTCAACCGATCACATTATCCCATTCGCCGTCTGCCCTGAACTGGATTGCACCATTGCGAATCTGGAATTGATGCCGCTCAGGATGAACAGCGACAAGCGAGCGAAGATTGGGGAACGGCAGATGGATCTAGCGGCGAAGCTCAACAAGGCGGGATTGCTGAGTGCGAAGGGACTGTAGGCGGTGAAGGAGAGCCGGTGAACGTTGGGTGACAGACCGAGCGCGATGGTCGGGGCAGGTGCTGCGGCGCAAGGCAGTTTCGGGACGGACAGCGAGGCGGGCAGCCGGTTCGTGGAACGCATCCTGACGGTGGTGACGACCCTGCGGTTGCAGCAGCGCAACGTCCTGGACTATGTGACCAAGCGCCTGCCAGGCGCATCTGAACGGCCAGTCCACACCGTCCCTGCTCCCGCCGGGCGCGTTGGTCGAATGCGGACCCGCCGGCAGCTGATCGTCTCAGATCGTGAACGTTGCCAGCCTATTTCTACTACACCCATACTACAGATTCTACAAAACGAGACAGCTTTTGACGCTTTTTAGCGAATCTTGACGGATTTGGTGGACTTGTAAACCTCTGCGGCACAACGTGGCGAACTTTTGCGGACTCTGGCGGCAGGCAATTTTTGACTTCAATGATCACATGTTCGTCTTCACCGGAGTCACGACGGCGCAGTCGAATCCTGTGCCCGATGGCGGCATGACGTTCGCGGTGCTCGGCATGGCCTTGGGCGGTCTGGGCCTGCTGCGTCGGAAGCTCTAAGTTTACCCCCGATTCACACCCCGCCTGGCTGACGTCAGGCGGGGTTTTGTTTTTGGCTGCCCCGTGTTCCTCTACGTGCAAGCCTTGTGAACAACAGAAAGGTCAGCGCGCAGCGGCACCGTCCTCCGGTCCTTTGAGGATGGTGAAGGTGTCGTGAACGACCGCCTTGTCGTCGATGAAAGTGGCGTCGAGCCGGTGACCGTCGAAGTCGAGCACGAGGGAGCCGAGGACGTTGGTGGACATAAAATTAACGGGATGATCCAGATCGCCGCCGCTGATCTGCCCAGACGAACCGGCCACGACATAGACCGCTCCTTCATGCGGAGCGGGTCCGCGCGAGGGTTTCACGTAAATGCCAGTGCCGCCCTTGCGTCCATCTTTCATGCTCTTGAAGTGCGTCTTGTTATCCAGCGTTTTGGACAGGCCATAGTGTCCGTCGGTCAGGTAGGAGCGTTCATAGGAATGGCTGTGGCCGGTAAGCATCAAGTCCAGCCCGTAGGCTTCGAGGATGGGCAGGATGCGTTCCCTCATCATTCTCATGCGCGCGTCGCTGTCGCGGTCGTTGTCGGAGTCATGGCTGCCTTTCGTGTAGGGCGGATGATGGCAATAGGCGACGAGCCAGTCCTGCTTGTTGGCTTCGAGATCTCGCTGGAGCCACTTCAACATCATTCCATCCTTCGTCCAACTGCTGTCGCTCGAATCAATGCAGACGACGTGGATGTTCGCGTAGTCGAACGAGTAATACGCCTCCGTGCCGGACATCACTCCGCCCGCCTGACCCTGCGCGGGCATCGTGAAAATGTCGTAGTATACCCCGTGCTCAATCGGCGAGTTCGCGCTGCCCGCATCGTGATTGCCCAGGGCCGGCCACAGAACGGACTTGCGCAGCATCTTGTCGTACACTTGAAAGACGGCACCTTGATATTCGGTGTCCCTTCCTGAGTTGTAAGCAATGTCGCCAAGGATCAGCCAGAAGTCGGTGGGCCGATCTCCAGTCCATTTGTAGTAGGCATCGCGCACGTCGCGTTCGGCTTTCTTGCGCGTGCCCGGATCGCCCAACACCCAGACCCGCGTGGGCTGTCGCGTGCCGATGAGCGGGTGAGTGACGAAGAACGTGTTTGAATCGCCACCGGTTCGGATCAGGTTGGTGGTGCCGACGGTAAAATTCTGCCCGAGTTTTCGCGCTGCCTTTCCCGGCTGGGTTCCATCCATCCACTCGAGGTGATTCGAGCTCGTCACGAAGAGGCTGCCGTTCGTGATGCTCACGAGCACGGCGTTGTTCGGTGTGTTGACGACAAGCGCGGTGTTGGTGGTGTTGGCGACAAAACTTTTCTCCGGATCGGTCACGCTGAGCTTCTTCTTCACGATACTGAAGACGAAGGTGTCCTTGTTGCCCACGGCGACCTGCTCGCGCGTGCCGGGTTTGTTCACGTAGATCCGGGAGTTCGTGCTGCTGATGCAGGCAACGTTGTTCGTCCAGTACACGACGAGCGGGCTGTCGGTCGCGCCCAGGGAGTAGAAGTATTTCGTGCCCGGCGCGAGGTTGGTGAACTGCACGGCGTGTTCGGTGAAGGTGCCGTTGGCGCGCGCGGTGCGACTCAACCGGGCTGGGTTGCTGCCAAAGGCAACGGAGTTGCCAGCCGGCAGATCGGTGCGCCAGCGCACCACCATGCTGTTCGTCGTGCCCATCTGAAGATATGGGCCGCGAATGATGCTGGGAACGGGTTGCGGCGAGGGAGAGACGGAGAACTTTCCCTTCTGCACGCCCGCCCACCATGGCGGAATGTTTGTGCCCAATCCGTCCGCCGAGATGTTCTTCATCCACGTCGGGTACGTTTCTGTTTGCAGATCAAGGAAGACCCTGTCCATCCAACTGGCAAATGGCGTGGGCAACAGTCCGGGCGGGTGGTCATGAAACCACTCGGGATAAGGTTTGGAATTGATCTCCGGATACGAGCGCGTGAGCCAGGGCCGGAAGGAGTTGGTCAGCCACGCCCGCACATCGTTGGTATCAGCAGCACGGGCTTCAGGACAGGAGATGGACGCCCCGGTGAGCAGGATCAAGGTGAAGAAAAGATATTTCATGTGGCGGAGTTGCTTTGGTACGGTCGAGGATAGTCACGCCATGAAACTGGGTTCAAGTAACTCTGGGAGCCCGTGCGATTTTGTTTCACGGGGCAGTTGTAACTTTCAGGGCATCGCGCCTGTCTTCACCTGTTGAAACCAAAATTCAAATGAAAAACAAAACACATCACGCGCTGGTCCTGGCCGCTGTTACGGTCATGGTTTGTTTCTTTACTCACACGTCGTCAGCTCAGGGAAATTTTGATCCCGCCCAGATGCGCGAACGCCAACTGGAACGTCATCGCGAACGTATCGAGGTAAAGAGCGACGACGATTGGAAGAAGCTGGAACCCATCATCGGCAAGGTCATGGACGCCCAGCGCGACGCCCGCTCGGGAATGGGATTTGGTGGGTTCGGCGGCCGCGGTGGTCGCGATGGAGCTGCTGGCGGCACCGAAGGTGGTAACCAGGGTGGCAATCGCAATCGTGGTGGTGGCCAGTCCACCCCGGAAGTGACGGAATTGCAAAAGGCGCTGGATGACAAAGCTTCGACCGAAGACGTGAAGGCCAAGCTCGCCAAGGTTCGTGAGGCTCGGAAGGTCAAGGAAGCTGCGCTCGAAAAGGCGCAGGACGAATTGCGCAAGGCGCTCTCTCCCCGTCAGGAAGCCGGCGCAGTGCTCGCTGGTTTGCTTAAGTAGTTTTCGTCCGGTTGCGTGCGTGGCGCAGGTCGAAAAGCCCGCGCTACGTCACGCGAGAATCCCCTTCACCACTTCGCCCTCGACGTCCGTGAGTCGGTAATCGCGGCCTTGGAAGCGATAGGTCAGACGCTCGTGGTTGAAACCCAGTTGGTGGAGCAGGGTGGCCTGCAAGTCGTGAACGCCCACCTTGTTTTCGGCGACGCTGAAACCGAGTTCGTCCGACTGGCCATACATGGTGCCGCCCTTCACGCCGCCGCCCGCCACGACCATCGTGTAGCAGTCCGGGAAATGATCACGGCCGAGAATGTCGCCCTTCGCCGTGCGGCCTTCGCGGAACGGCGTTCGCCCGAACTCGCCACCAAGCACGACCAGCGTGTCATCCAGCAATCCGCGCTGGCGCAAATCCTTGAGCAACGCGGCGACGGGCCGATCCATCGTCGCGCATTTCTTTGTCAACCCGTCACGAATGTCTTCTCCGGGATTGGTGCCGTGGAAGTCCCAGCCCCAGTCGAAGAGCTGCACGTAACGCACGCCTTGTTCGACCAGCCGACGGGCGAGCAAGCAGTTGTTCGCGAAACTCGATTCTCCCGGCTTCGCGCCGTAAGCCTCGATGGTCCCGGCGGATTCCCGCGAGATGTCCATCACCTCCGGCACCGAGAGCTGCATCCGGTAGGCGAGCTCGTATTGCGCGATGCGCGTCTGCGTTTCGGGATGGCCCAGCTCGCGGGCCTGGATTTCATTCAGGTCGCGCAACGTGTCGAGGCTCATGCGGCGGACCTCGCGATCCATCCCGGCGGGATCAGAAGCGTAGAGCACCGGGTCTCCTTTCGAGCGGCATTGGACGCCTTGATACACGGACGGCAGGAAGCCGCTGCCGAAGGAATTTTTGCCGCCATTCGGCTGCACGCCGCTGGAGATCAGGACGACGAACCCGGGCAGATTCTGGTTCTCCGTGCCCAGCCCGTATGTCACCCACGAGCCGATGGACGGACGCCCGGAGCGCGGGGAGCCGGTGTAAACGAGCAGCTCGGCGGGCGCGTGATTGAACTGATCCGTCGTCATCGAACGGATCACGCAAAGGTCGTCGGCCACGGAGTGAAGGTGAGGAATCGCGTCGGACATCCACACGCCGCCCTGGCCGTGTTGCGTGAAGGTGCGACGGGTGCCGAGCAGCTTGGGCGTGCCGGAGGTGAATGCGAAACGTTTGCCTTTGAGGAAGGCGTCCGGGCAATCCTGTCCGTCGCGCTTCACCAGCTCGGGCTTGTAGTCGAACAAGTCGAGATGTGGCGGTGAACCGGTGAGATGCAGATAGATCACGCGCTTGGCCTTGGCAGCGAAATGCGGCATGCGCGCCGCCAATGGATCAGAGCTTGGCGCGCTGGTGGCGGAGAGGCTGTTCTTCAACATCGAGCCAAGTGCGACGGCGCCGAGGCCGTAGGCGGACTTGCCGAGGAAGTGACGCCGTGTGAGATGTTGAAGTTGTTCCAGATTCGGATTCATAGGCAGTCGTTTCCCGTCATCGCTTCATCAGCATCTCGTCGAGGTTGAGCAGGACGTTTCCCACCACTGTCCACGCGGCCAGTTCAGCCACGTCGAATTCCTTCGGCGCTTCACCCAGCGGCTTGGTCGCGATGTCTTTGGCTTTGGCCGGGTCAGCTTGGAATCGTTCGAGAGTCTTCGCGTAAAGCTTGAGCAAGCCGCTGAGTTCATCGTTCGACGGTGCGCGGCTGGTGCAGAGACGGAAACCGTGCCGCGCGTGGTCGGTCGTGGTCTGGCCGGACGCCATCATCTTTCGCGCGAGCGCCTGTGACGCCTCGATGTAAACGGGATCATTCAGCGTGACGAGCGCCTGGAGCGGCGTGTTGGAACGCTCGCGTCGCACGAGGCAGACCTCACGGTTCGGCGCGTCGAAGGTGGCCATCGAAGGGTAGGGGTTCGAGCGCCGCCAGGTCGTGTAGAGCGCGCGACGGTAACGATCCTCGCCGCCGCTGGTCTCCCAGTCCGTTCCGCTACCGAACGCGGCGGACAGACCCAGCTTCGGCTGCGGCGGCTTGACGGGCGGCCCATACATTTTCGCGCTGAGCAATCCGCTGACGGTGAGCGCCTGGTCACGAATCATCTCGGCGGAGAGCCGGAAGCGCGGGCCGCGCGCGAGCAGACGGTTATCGGAATCTTTCGCGGCCAGCTCCGGCGTCACGCGCGACGACTGCCGATACGCGGCGGAGGTGACCATCAGGCGGATCAAATGTTTCACTTCCCATTTCTTCTCCATCAGCTCCATCGCCAGCCAGTCGAGCAGCTCGGGATGGGACGGCATTTCGCCCTGCGCGCCGAACTCCTCGCTCGTCCGCACCAGCCCAATGCCGAAGATGGATTCCCACAGGCGGTTCGCCGCGACGCGCGCTGTGAGCGGGTTGCCCCGGTCCACCAGCCAGTGCGCCAGCGTCAGCCGATCTGGAGAAGTTCCCGCGTCTCCCTTCATCGGAGCATGGAGCGACGGCGGCAGGCCGTTGGTGACTTCCTGGCCGAGCACGAGAAAATTGCCGCGCTGCTGAACGTGCGTCTTGCGTCGTTTCCCCTCGGCCAGTTCGCGGACGATAGGCACCGTGGTATAAGGCTTCTCCTCGTCGTTCAACTTGGTGAGCCGCGCGATCTCGTCGCGTTCCTTCTTCAGCTCCGGCGCGATGGACAGGTAATGACGCCGCACTTTCTCGCGTTGGTCAGTGGTTCGCTGGGCGGAATCCACCTGCAAAATCGCGAGCGTGGAAGCGGGAACGCGGGCGAAGTCCGCCGCGCGTTCGTCGGAGGACTTCGACAGCCGCAACTGCGCGATGGTCGCGTAATCGTATTTCGAAAGCTGCTCGATGGTGACGACGAGGTTCGATCCAATGCTGGCTGGCGTGGGGGTTTTGAGCGTGAGCGTCAGGGAATGCGGTTCGCCGAACTTCGGTGCGATGGCCCAGCCGCGCGTCTTGGGGTCTTTGTTGTCGAGCACGTCGGCCGCGTTGAAATCCTTTTGAGAAAAGTCCGCGCTGGCGACAGAGAAGGAAATTGGTCGCGCTCCGTCTGGACGAAACTCCGCGCTCGGGCTGGGTGCTGACGCCACCTTCTGCTGCCAGAGCACGTCGCGTTTTTCATCCAAGAGCAGCAGCCGGAATCCGCTGAGCCGATCCTGAGAACCGTCCGTGCGATTCCAGAGGACGACGCGGTCGATGGCCTGCGCCGATTTCAAATCCAGTTCCCACCACGGGTCCGTCGAAGTCTCCGTGTGCGTGGTGGACTTGGCCTTCGCATAGTCACCGTCGGTGTTGCCGTCGATGGCGAGCTTCGCCGGTCCGTCGGAAGCCGTGGTGCTTTGCCGCGCCTCGCCCTGCTTGGCTAGGTTGGTGGAGCTGCGGTAAACCTGCACCTCGGCGAGCGACAGAATCTTGTCCTTGCCGGGCAGCTCGATGCGAACAAAGCGGCCGGCCACCGGTAAATTGTTTGTTGAGGAAATAGCGGCGAGAACACGCGAGACGACGAAGTTGCCGTCCGCATGGCCGACGCCACGTCCGGGAGGTTTGCTGTCCGGCAAGGCATCGAGCCGCAATGCGGTGATTGCTTCGTCCGTCTTCACGGGAATCTCCAGCGTATAAACATCCGTCTTCCCGCCGCGCTCGAACCGCACCGTGCCGTCTTCGTTGCGCTGGATGACTGCGCCTTCCTTCGAGTTCACCGTGACAGGCACGAGAGGATTCCATGTGAGAGCGGTCGCGAACTTCTTTTCCCAGGCGGCCTGCGCGGTTTCCAGCGCCGGAGTCGGCGTCTGGACAATCTTCTCCAGTCGCGCGATCTCCACCTGACGCTCCGACTTCAGTCGCTTCTGCTCCGCGGTGTAGAGCGCGAGCGTCGGGCTTTCGTCGCCGCGGTCGGCGTCGGCCGTGTTGTTCAGGATCGCGAACAGGCGGAAGTAATCTTCCTGCGTGATGGGGTCATACTTGTGCGTGTGACACTGCGCGCAGGCCATCGTGGTGCCCATCCAGACCGCCATCGTCGTGTTCACTCGATCCACCACGGCGACGTTCCGGTATTCCTCATCGCTCGTGCCGCCTTCGTTGTTCGTCATCGTGTTTCGATGAAACGCCGTGGCGACAAGCTGCTCGTCGGTGGGGTTCTCCAGAAGGTCGCCCGCAATCTGTTCGAGGGTGAACTGGTCGAACGGCTTGTTCGAGTTCAGCGCGCGGATGACGTAATCGCGATACGCCCAGATCGTCCTCCCCGGATCATCCGCGTAGCCGCTGGAATCCGCATAGCGCGCCTGATCCAGCCACAGCTGCGCCCAGTGCTCGCCGAAGGCTTCCTTCTTGAGCAGCCGATCGACGGCTCGCTCATACGCGCCGGGCTTGTGGTCGGCGATGAATTGGTCCACCTCCGCCAAGGTCGGCGGCAGTCCAGTGAGATCGAGCGCGGCCCGGCGAATCAACGTCGTCCGGTCGGCTTCCGGCGAGTGATTCAATCCCTCGCGTTTCAGCCGTGCCAGAATGAAGTGATCGATGGCGTTCTTCGGCCAGGACTTCTCGCGAACCTTCGGAAGCGCAGGGCGTCGGGGCGCTTCGTACGACCAATGACGCGAATACTCCGCGCCTTGGGCAATCCACTTGGTCAGGACGGCAATTTCCTGGGCAGTGAGTTTCTTGCCGGTATCCGGCGGCGGCATCTTGTCGTCGAGATCGGTCGTCGTAATGCGGTGAATCAGCTCACTCGTCTCCGGATGACCGGGCACGATGGCCGCGTGTCCGCTGCCCAGCGCGGCGCGGGCGCTTTCCGGCAAATCCAGACGCAACTTCTTCTTGCCGCCCTTGCTCTCCTTGGCATCGGGTCCGTGGCAGTTGAAGCAATTCTCAGAAAGGATGCGGCGCACATCGCGATTGAAATCAACCAAGTCGGCCTTCGAGGCCGCGCGTGATTCAAGCGTCGACGAGGCGAGCGCGAATCCTATGAGCAGGATGAGGCTTCCAAACGGTATTGTCCGGCGTGCTGTCATTGGATGGAGAATGCCAGTAACTCGCGGCGATTTCCAGTGTTGAGCTGAAACGAATTTGTGTTCGGACGCATCCCGGCTCCTGGCTCCTGTCACTGTCTCATTAGCACCCGGCTTCAGCCCGGTGTGTGAATGGTGCCCTAGACTCTTTGGTCGAGTGGAATGGATCTTCAGTTCTGCCTCGCGGAGCGAGGATATGAAGGTAGCCGTGGGCTTCAGCCCACGGATCTGGGTTAAGCAAACTTTGTCGCGGAGCGACAATTGAAGACTTTTGCATTTCATGAGGCTTTCAAGCGTCGCTCCGCGACGCGTTCGCTTTCCCAGTTCACCGTGGGCTGAAGCCCACGGCTACCTTCAGGTGGTCGCTCCGCGACCCGGGAGTCGTCAAGGTGAAGAGTCATTTCACCAGAACATCGAGGAACCAAACCCCTCCCGCCGCTACGCCAGGATGGACTTCACCACCTCGCCATGCACATCCGTAAGGCGGAAGTCACGTCCCTGAAAACGATAAGCCAGCTTGGTGTGATCCATTCCGAAGAGGTGCAGAATCGTCGCGTGCAGATCGTGGACATGGACCTTGTTCTCCGCCGCGTAGAAGCCGAAGTCATCCGTCTTGCCGTGGACAATGCCCGGCTTGATGCCGCCGCCCGCCATCCAGATCGTGTAGCCGTGCGGATGATGGTCGCGCCCGATTTGGTCGGGCTTGAGCGCTCCCTGCATCATCGGCGTGCGGCCGAACTCTCCGCCCCAGAGCACGAGTGTCTCGTCGAGCAGCCCGCGTTCTTTGAGATCCTTGATCAGCGCGACGGCGGGCTGGTCTGTCTCGGAGCAACGCTTCTTCAGATCGAAGACGAGATTGCCATCGGGGCCGCCGTGATGATCCCAGCCGCGGTGGTAAAGCTGCACGAAGCGCACGCCGCGTTCGACGAGCCGGCGCGCCAGCAGACAGTTGTTGGCGAAGGACGCGCGGCCCGGCGTGGTGGCGTAAGCCTCGTGCATCTTCGCGGGCTCCTTCGAGATGTCCATGACCTCCGGCACGCTGGTCTGCATGCGATACGCCATCTCGTAGGAGGAGATGCGGGTCTGGATTTCGGGATCCTTCAGCGCGTCGTAGCGGACCTGGTTGAGATCCTTCAACGCATCCAATGACTGGCGGCGCCGCCGGCTGTCCATGCCGGGCGGATTGCCGACGAAGAGTACCGGGTCGCCCTGCGAACGCATCGTGACGCCCTGATGCACGGTGGGCAGAAAGCCGCTGCCCCACGACGCGTTGGTGAGGGGCTGGCCGACGCCGGTCATCAGCACGACGAACGCGGGCAGGTCCTTGTTCTCGCTACCGAGGCCATAGCTGAACCACGAGCCCATCGCAGGCCGGCCGGCCAGCTGCGCGCCGGTGTTCATGAAGAGAGTGGCCGGATCGTGATTGAATGCCTCAGAGTAAAATCCCTGCACGAAGCAGACGTCGTCCACGATGCTGCGGAGCTGCGGCAGTAGTTCGCTGAGCCACATGCCGGACTTGCCGTATTGCGCGAACTTGTAGGGCGACGCGAGGAGCTTGGCGTCCTTCCCGATCTGCGCGAGGCGGATGTTCTTCACCAGTTCCTCGGGCACCTGCTGTCCGTCGCGCTTGGTCAGCTCCGGCTTGGGATCGAACAGGTCGAGATGCGACGGGCCGCCGGACTGGAAGAGGTAGATGATGTTCTTGGCCTTGGGAGCGAAGTGCGGCTTGCCAAGGATGGGCATGGCGCTGTCGGCGGCGAAGAGCTTGTCGTTGAAGAGTGAGCTGAGAGCGAGCGCGCCCATGCCCGTGCCGCATTGCTGGAGGAACCGGCGGCGAGTGGTGGCGCGGAGGTGATCAAGTGCTTGGGGATGCATGGTATCAGCCTTTTGTGAGTGTCTCGTCCAAGTTGAACAGAACGTTCGCCATCATCATCCATGCGGCGAGCTTGCGGGCGTCGAGAGCTGCGGGCCGTTTGGCGGAGCCGACGGTGGTCAGCGCTTCCGCCGATCGCGGATCGCGGCGAAAGCCTTTCATCTGCTGATTCAGGAAGGCGAGAAGGCGCGTGCGCTCAACCTGGGTCGGGGCGCGACCGAGGCAGGTGCGGAAGGCGAAATCTAGTTGGGCAGCGTCATCATTGCCGCCGTCAGCGAGGATGCGTTGGGCGAAGACGCGGGCGGCTTCCAGGAGCGTGGGTTCGTTGAGCGCGGCGAGAGCTTGCAGCGGCGTGTTCGTGCGCGGCCGGCGGGAGACGCAGACTTCGCGGCTCGGCGCATCGAACGTGGCGAAGGTGGGATAGGTGCAGACGCGTCGCCAGAAAGTATAGACCGCGCGGCGATAAAGGTCCGGGCCTTCGCTGACGGGCCATTCGTCCATGCCGATCTCGGGGCGGAGGAAACCGATTTCCTTCCACAGGTTGGGCACTTGCACGGGGTAGACGCTCGGGCCGCCGAGCTTCGGATTCAGCAGGCCGCTCACCGCGAGCGCGTGGTCGCGAATCATCTCGGCGTCCATGCGGAAGCGCGGACCGCGGGAGAGCAGACGGTTGTAGAAATCCTTCTCCAGCCGAGCGGCGTCCGTCGCGGCGTCCTGACGATACGTGGCCGACATCACGATGAGTTTCTGCATCGCCTTCACATCCCAGCCCGTGCGGATGAACTCGGTCGCCAGCCAGTCGATCAACTCAGGATGCGATGGCGCTTCGCCTTGCCGGCCGAAATCTTCGCTCGTCTTGACGAGGCCGGTCCCGAAGTAGCGTTCCCAAAAACGATTCACGGTCACGCGCGCGGTGAGCGGGTTGGCTGGATCGATCAGCCACTTGGCGAGCGCGAGACGGTTGGTCGGCTGGTCGGCTGGGAGTGCCGGGAAGACGTCGGGAATTCCGGCGGTCACTTCCTTGCCCTTGGTTAGAAAATCACCGCGCAGGTGGACGTAGGATGTGCGCGGCTTTGGTTCGCTCCGCTCCTGCACGACAAGCGTGGTAAACTTTTGCGAGGCGATTCCCTTCATCCGTTGCTCCAGGCGGAATTGCTCGCGTTCCAACTGGCGAATCGCGGGTGACATTTGCCGGAAAAACACGGCGAGCTGTTCCGCCTGAGCCGGGGTGCGCCGTGCAGGAGCGACCGAGACGATCTGTTGGATATTCGACGGCACCGGCCACATGGCCTCCGGATTCTTCTCGGTAGTCACCGAGATGCGGAAGCGGCCAATGCAGTGGGTGTTGCCATGATAGTGATCGAGCCGGAACGACAGCCGACTGCCGTCTTTGTAGCCCGCAGGCTTTTCCAGTTCAGCAATGAGGAAGTGGCGCTGGCCGAACTTCGGGCCGATGGCCCAGCCGGTCTTCGGGTTGCGATCAACGGCATGCTCGGCGCGGTAGTAGAGCTGTTCCCAATCGGCGGTGGCTCTCGCGAAGGTGAGATTCGTCTCCGCCGGGCGCGGTCCGGTCCGGGGCACGGCGCTAAACGCAAACTCGTCGAGGATGAAGTTGCCATTGTTGCGCCATCGTCCCGGTCCTTTGTCCGGGAGGCTTTGATCGGGCAGCGCCTCCAACAGCACTGCGGTGATGCCGGTGAGATCGGTGTCGGCGTCCACTGTGATGGTGTCGTAGACAGGTTTCACCCCGGTGCCGAGAACCGATCCGTCCGACAGATTGGTGTAGACCGAGCCGCCGTTGGAGAAGGTGTTGGTGAGGTTGAGCACGCGCCAGACATCGCCCTTTTTGGTGAACAGTCTTTCCCACTCCTTTTGTCTGGCGGGCAGGTTCCGCTCCGCTTCCGTCAGTTCTCGCTTCACCCGGTCGAGGCTGTTGCTCACGTAGCTCAACGATGCAGTCAGATCAGGCGGCTGCACTTCGAGGATGGGCGCAGGGTTGTAGTTACCGCCGTCGGTCGTGTTGTTGAAGAAGGCGTAGAACTGGTAATACTCGTCGTGGGAGATCGGATCGTACTTGTGCGTGTGGCACTCTGCGCAGTTCAGCGTGAGTCCAAGCCACGCGGTGCCGACGGTGGCAACCCGATCCTTCACTGCCTTGACTCGATACTCCTCGGCGTCGCCGCCGCCTTCGTCGTTGATCTTGGTGTTGCGGTTGAAGCCCGTGGCGATCTTCTGTTCCAGCGTCGGGTTCGGCAGCAAATCTCCGGCGAGTTGATCGATCGTGAACTGGTCGAAGGGCTGGTTGCGATTGTAGGCGTTGATGACCCATTCGCGGTAGGGCCAGATGGAGCGGGCGAGATCGACCTGGTAACCGTTGGAATCTGCGTAGCGCGCGAGATCCAGCCAGCCGCGCGCCATGTGTTCGCCGTAATGTGGCGACGCGAGCAGGCGATCCACCAGCTTCTCGAAAGCGTTCGGTGAAGTGTCTTTCACGAACGCCTGCACCTCATCCCAGGTGGGTGGTAATCCGGTGAGATCCAGACTGAGCCGGCGCGCGAGCGTGTAACGATCTGCTTCGACCTGTGGCGCCAGCGCT
>CAMCCU010000029.1 GCA_945872975.1 Pedosphaera parvula Ellin514 | reverse complement strand
GCCGGATCTTGGCTGAATTTTTCCATCGCCCGCCAGTCTGAAAACTGGTTCAACTGCCCTATCCATATGCCAACGCTTCCAATCCATTCACTCGCTGTCATCGCGGCCCTGTTCTTCGCCGCGCTCACATCGCGCGCCGCCACTGCGGACCGCACCGCCCTCGGCCCGCGCACCGCGCTCGACCGTTATGTGAAGGCACCGGACACGAACTACTCCTTCCGCGTTGCCAGCACCGTCAAGAGCAAGGGCTACACGACCTACATGATCGACCTGATCTCGCAGTCGTGGCTCACGACGAACGAAGTCGCCAAACCGATTTGGCAGCACTGGCTCACCCTCGTGAAGCCCGACAAAGTCAGCAGTTCCACCGCGTTGCTCTTCATCGGCGGCGGCAGCCACAAGACCAATCCGCCTGCCAAGGCGGAGGCGAACATGATCCAGGTCGCCATGGAAACCGACACCGTCGTCGCCAGCCTCAGTAACGTCCCGAACCAGCCCACCGTTTTCGCTGGTGAAGACAAGGGACGCGTCGAGGATTCCCTCATCGCCTACACCTGGGACAAATTCCTCCGCACCGGCGACGAGAAATGGCCTGCGCGCCTCCCGATGACCAAGGCCGCCGTCCGCGCTCTCGATACCATCACCGCCTTCTGCGCGAGCGAAGAGGGCGGGAAACTTACGATCGATAAGTTCTTCGTCGCCGGCGGCTCCAAGCGTGGTTGGACCACCTGGACCACTGCCGCCGTGGACAATCGCGTCGTCGCCATCGCGCCCATCGTCATCGACATGCTGAACATCCGTCCCTCCTTCCAGCATCACTGGGAAGTGTATGGTTTCTACGCTCCGGCCGTCGCTGACTACACCCGCGCCAAGATCATGGATTGGGACGGCACGCCGGAGTACGCCGCGCTGATGAAGATCGAGGAGCCCTACGAATACCGCCAGCGCCTCACCCTGCCGAAGTTCATCATCAACGCCAGCGGCGACCAGTTCTTCGTCCCCGATTCGGCGCAGTATTACTTCAAGGATCTGCCCGGCGTGAAATACCTCCGCTACGTGCCGAACGCCGACCACGGCCTCAAAAACAGCGACGCGTGGATGACCCTGCTCGCCTGCTACTCGTCCGTAGTGAAGGGCTCGAAGCTCCCGCAGTTTTCCTGGACTCTGCAAGACGACGGCTCCATCCGCGTGAAGAATTCGGACAAGCCGAGTGCCGTGAAGCTCTGGCAGGCGACGAACCCGAACGCGCGCGACTTTCGTCTGGATGCCATCGGTGAAGCTTGGAAGAGCACCGACCTGAAGGACGAAGGCGGCGGCGTTTACATCGCGAAGGTGGAGAAGCCCGAGAAAGGCTGGACCGCGTTCTTCGCCGAGCTGACCTACGAGAACGGCACCGCTGCGCCCTACAAGTTCACCACCCAGGTCCGCGTGGTGCCGGATGTGAAGCCGTTCAAGTATGTGCAGCCGAAAGCGCCGAGGTGAGCGTGATCGGCTTTCTCGGGGAGGCCGGCTTTGGTATGGCGACTTCAAATTACAACGGTGGTCGTGGATCAGGGTCGACAGTGTAGTTCTCGGACCAACTTATCAATTAGGCCGCACATGTCCGCGCCCGATCCCTATCCAAAGCTTCAAGAAGACGGCTACGATTTGGAGGTCGTTGAGCAGGCCAATGCCGCAGACCATCCATTCCTGCGCCATCCGATCCCAGATGATGATGCACGCTACAATGTAAAGCCCGGAGACATCGTGAAGCTGATATTCAGGTATCGAGATCACATCGTGAAGAATGGACAGACTTTCTCAGGCGAGCATATGTGGGTAAGAGTCACCGAGTCGGGAGGAGCTTACGTTGTTGGCAGACTCGACAGCGGGCCACAATTCACAACAATGTTAAAGTCAGATGACGAGGTTCACTTTCACCCAAAGCACATAGTTAGATTTTGGAGCGATAGCACGAATGCGGCTTCTTAGGCGTCGTTGCTCGTATGTCACGCTTTCAACCGCTTAAGGAGTTTGAACGACGCTTCGACACGCTGAGCATCGAAGAGCTGAAGCGTTGGAAGGCGTATTGGACTGACCATGCGCAGCGGTTGGCTCCGAAAATACAAAAACTGGCGATGAAACGCGTTCACAAGATCGAAGCCGCCATCCAGCAAAAGACACGGAATGACCCCGATAACGAATAACCTCTCGCCTGACTGGCTACCTCAGCTTCTCCCGCGCCTCTGCATCGAACGCCCAATAGTCACACGTCAGCTCTTCGCCAGCGGCGATGTCGCGGAACGCGACGGTGACGATGGGCAGAGTTGAATCCGGCGGAGCGCCGGTGTTCGGGTCCGGCGCGTGATTCATGAAACAGGTGTGGTCGCCACTGAGCACCCGTCCGCCCGTCTCACGGTTCACATACGCAAACCACCGGAGGTGCGTCTGCGCCTCGGCAGACAGCGCGGTAAACTGTTCAGGAGTGAACTCCCGGTCAAAGCCCAGCTCGAACCGCCAGACCGGCGTTCCCCGGCGAATGGCTTCCACCGCGAACAATCCCATGCCGTGAATCGCGCTGGGTGCGACGCGTGTTCGGACGAGCATCATGTCAGCGTGCTGCCGGCATCCTGCCGGCAGATGAAGGGTGAACCAGCCGGCAAGATGCCGGCAGCACGTTGGGGATGGAGGCTCGCTACTAGACCTAATACCTTTCGGAAATTCAGGGAGATGTTCGTCCCGGAGGGACATTCGACAATAGCCCAGCGTTTCAACGCTGGGTAATCGCGAGAAGATAGGCTCAGTCCCGAAGGGACGGTTGAGGAGCGGCCAGTGGCAAAATCATTCAACCGTCCCTTCGGGACTGGGGGACCATGGGGATGATCTTTCCCGGCGTTGAAACGCCGGGCTGTTTTCTGGATGCCCCTCCGGGACACAGGCATCGCGGAATTTCCGAAAGGCATTACCACTAGACCACAGCGTAGGTTCCGCCGGTAGCCCCCGCACCCGCCGTCTTCTTCACCCGGCCGGTCGCGGCGAGATGTTCGCAGATCTTGAAGACCGTCTCGAACCCGTCATGCGCGCCGATGCCGCTGGCGATCTGCGCGGAGTTCAGCGCGTGACCCTTCTTCTCGGTGAGATACGCGAGCACCTTGCCCTGGAGCGCAATCACCGTGCCCGCCGCCTTCTTGCCCGCTTCGACGCCCGGCTGATGGTAGGCGTTGATGTTCACGAGCGACGCGTAGAAGCCGACCGCGCGTTCGAACAGCGCGATCAACATGCCGACGGTAAACGGGCTGACCTCGCGCACTGTGAGCGTGATGCTCTGCCGGCCCTTCTCGTAAAGCGCCTCGCGCGTGCCGAGGAAGAAGCCGCTGAGAAAGTCGCCGCTGGTCACACCCGGCTCCACCAGCATGCTCTCGCGCGTGCGGTCGCGCAGCACCTCGATGAAGACGGTGAAGAAGTTCAGCACGCCCTCGCGAAGCTGCTGCACGTAGGCGTGCTGGTCGGTCGAACCTTTGTTGCCATAGACGCTGATGCCCTGGTTCACGACCTTGCCGTCGAGGTCGAGCTCCTTGCCGAGCGATTCCATGACGAGCTGCTGAAGATATTTCGAGAACAGCTCCAGCCGATCCTTGTAAGGCAGCACGACCATGTCCTTGCTGCCACGGCCGTCTCCGAGGAAATGCCACATCAGCGCGAGCTGCGCGGCGGGATTCTGCGCGGTGTCCGGCTGGCGCGTGACTTCATCGCAAGCCTTGGCGCCCGCGAGCATCGCGTCGATGTCGAGACCCTGCAGCGCGGCGGGTAGCAGACCCACGGCGCACAGTTCGCTCGTGCGTCCGCCAACCCAGTCCCACATCGGGAAACGACGCAGCCAGCCTTTGCTCACCGCGACTTTGTCCAGCTCGCTGCCGGCGCCCGTGACGGCGATGACGTGCTTGGTGAAGTCGAGTCCGGCCTTTGTCCACGCGGCTTCGGCTTCCAGCATTCCGTTGCGCGTTTCCTTCGTGCCGCCGCTCTTGCTGATGACGACGGCCAGCGTCTGGCCCAGCTCGCCGCTGAGCTGCGCGAGCACCTTGTCCATGCCGTCGGGATCGGTGTTATCGAAAAAGTGAACCGCCATCTTGTCCGTCGCCGGCTGGCCGAGCGCCGTCGCGACGAACTGTGGTCCGAGCGCCGAGCCACCGATGCCGATGACGAGCACGTTCTTGAACGCGCCCTTCGCGCCCGTGACTTTGCCGGTGTGAACTTCAGCCGTGAACGCCTTGATCGCGGTGAGTGTTTCCTCGATGGCCTGCCGCAGTTCCGGTTGCGGCGCGAGCGCGGCGTTGCGCAGCCAGTAATGGCCGACCATGCGCTTCTCGTCGGGATTCGCGATCGCGCCCTTCTCCAACTCCGTCATCGCGGCAAAAGCCTTCTGCATGCGCGGCTCCATCTGCGTGAAGAAGTCCTCCGGGAAATTCACGCGGCTCACGTCGATGGCCAGGCCGAGCGCCGGGAAGTCGGTGAAATGTTTTTGGAAACGATGCCAGAGTTGTTCTTTGGAGAGTTGCATAACGATCGTGGTTGGCAGCGTAACAACTCGGGGAGGCAAGGGAAGGAAAACGCTGCGTAGCAACGAAGCTCAAAACTCAAAGAACAAAGTTCAAAAGCTCACGACGTGCTCTGTCGCTTAGATGAACTCACCCCTCACCCCGGCCCTCTCCCCGTTGAGGGGAGAGGGAGTCGCGTTCGACGCGCGTCGACACTTGGTGGCGTGTCGCCGCGTTTGTTTCTTTCCGGCGAGGTCCACTCGAACAACCGGAACGCATCGAACGCGGTGAAGTGCGATGTTCGAGTCGAAGCCGTTCGTCGCGCCCCCTCTCCCCTCAACGGGGAGAGGGCCGGGGTGAGGGGTGAGGCGGTTCGCTGCGCCTCCCCATCGCGAGGATTTGCGATTGGCTCTTCCTTTGAGCTTTGAGTTTTGAACCTCCGCCTGGCGGTCGCTCACACCGGCAGCGTCACGCTCATCGTCGTGCCGTGGCCGACGCGTGACTTCACCCGCATCTTGCCGCGATGCGTCTCGACGACGCGCGTGACGATGGCCAGGCCGAGCCCGGTGCCTTTGGCTTTCGTGGTGCTGAGGAGCGAGGTGAACACGCGGGTGCATTGCTCCTCGGTCATGCCTTCGCCCGTGTCCTTGAATTCGATGATGACCTGCGCGGGCTTGTTCGCTCCGATGGCGGGAACTGAGCGGGTGGTCACGGTGAGCTTCCCGCCCTGCGGCATGGCCTGCACGGCGTTCAGCATGAGATTGAGAAACGCCTGCTCCAACTGCATGGCGTCGCCCATCACCGGCGGCAGATCCGTCGCGAGCTTGCGAACAAGCTGGATGTCCTGGTTCTTCAACTTGTGCCGCGTGAGCAGGCCGAGATCGTCGAGCAGCTCGTTCACATTCAGGAGGCTGAGCTTCGGCTCTGTGCTGCGGGCGAAGTCGAGGATCTGTTCCACGATCTTGTTCAGATGATCCATCTTCTCACCCATGATGGTCGCGTCCTTCGTGCGCGGATCGCCGGGCGGAAATTTCAGATCGAGCGAGTGATAAAGCATCTTCATCACCGTGAGCGGATTGCGGATCTCGTGCGCGACTTCCGCCGCCAGCAGGCCGAGCGCGGAGAGCTTCTCGTTCTGGCGGAGCTGTTCCTCGACATCCACGAGGCGTTCGTAGAGACGCGCCTTCTCGATGGCGATGGCGGACAGCTCGGCGAGCGCGGAGAGAATGCGGATCTCCTCGTTGGAAAAGCTGTGAGGCTTGTTCGTGTAAACGCTCAACGTGCCGATTGCCTGGCCGCTGAAGAGCAGCGGCACGCTCAGGAGCGAGACAAGGCCCTCGCGTCGCGCGACCTCGATGCTCTGGTAGCGGCTGGAGGTCTGCACATCCGCCACCTGCACCGGCTTCTTCCGGCGGACGACGATGCCGAGCAAGCTTTCCTCGACGCTGAGTCGCGGCTTTTGCAGATAGGCCTCGCCTGCGCCGAAGCTGGCCTTGAGATCAAGCCACTCGTTGCTGGCGTCCAACAACAGGAGCGAACACATGGTCGCGCCCATCAGTTGCGCGCCTTCGCGGGTGATGACGAGCAGGGCGTCATCCACGTTGAGCGTGGAATTGATTGTCTGGCCGACACTGACGAGCGATTCGAACAAGCGCGCTTTGAGGCGAAGCTGTTCGTAGAGCCATGTGGTATGGATGACCTTCGCCGCCTGCACGGCGAGCGCCTGGAGCAATTCCTGATCGGCAGCGCTGAAGGCGTCGAGGCGATCCGAATCCACGTTCAACACGCCGCGCACTTCGCCCTGGACCTCCAGCGGCACGGCGAGCTCGGAGCGCGCCCTGGCATTCACCGTGATGTAGCGCGGGTCAGCACGGACATCGCTGACGCGCGCCGGTTGTCCGGCCCGCGCGACCCAGCCGGTGATGCCTTCGCCCACGCGGAGCCGGAGCTGTTTGGCGGAATGTGGGAGGCCTTGCGATGCCTGAATCTCAAGCAGCCCGTTCGTGGGATTGACGAGCACGACGGAGCCGCTCGTGGCGCGCATGACGCGAATGGCCTCGCGCAGAATGAGGTTGAGCGCCTCCTCGGGATCGAGCGTGGAATGGATGACGTTGCTGATCTCGATCAGCAGGCTCAGGCGGGCGTTCCGTTCCTTCAGCTCAGCCAGTTCGTTGCTCACAGCGGGAAGTCTAGGGGTCCGGGTCGAAAGTCCAAAGTCGAAAGTCCGGCGCTCTCCAGTTCACCGCGCGCGCCAGGTCAGCGCGATTCCCACGATGGCGAAGAACACGTTCGGCGCCCACGCAGCGACCCAGGGAATGACGTAGCCGCCGGTCCCGAGGGCGAGCGCCAGTTGCAGCAGGACGAAGTAAACGAAGCAAATCACAATGCTGCTGGCGACGCCGACGGCGACATTACGCCGTCCGGTTGCGACGCCGAAGGGCAGGGCAATCAGCACGACGACGAGGCAGGTCCACGGCGCGGCCAGGCGGCCGTGCAGTTTCGTGTCGAGAATGTCCGCCTTGCTGGTGTCGCCGGGATGGAGGCGTTGGTATTCGAGAATCTCCCGGACCGAGAGCTGAAGCTTCCGCACCATCTTGAAGCTGCTCAGCTTGTTGATTTTGATCTCGCTGCGGATCTGCTCCGGCGTCTCGGTGAAGACCGGCATCGCCACGGTCATGGTGTGGCTGGGAACGGGAACGGACCCCGGCTCGCTGGAGTATTCGAGCACGTTGACGTTCGTGAAGGTCCACACGCTGTCGAGATACTGCGCGCGCTCGGCGATGATTTCCATCCGGGTGCCATCCGGCCTCGCCCACACCAGATGCGGCCGGATCATTTCCGCGGTAACCACGTTGTAAGCCTCGATGAGCCACGCGCGCCGATCCTTGAAGTTCTGAAAACCGAGCTTCAACTCCCAGTCGCGCTGGGCGGCATTCGGCTTCGCCACCTGATGTCGCGTCCGGATGTCTTCGGCGGCTTCGAGGCTTTGTGGCGCCCACAGTTCGTTGATGGCGAAGACGAGGAGACTGAGCAGAACGCCCAGCCCCAGGTACGGCAGTGCGATCCGCGCCAGGCTCACGCCCGCCGCGCGAATGGCCGTGAGCTCGTGGTGGCGCGCGTGATTCGTCAGCGCATAGAGCAGCGCCAGCAGGAAGGCGATGGGCAGCACCGTCACCATCATCTCCGGCATCTTCACGGCGTAATACTCGAGCACCTCCGGGAGCTTCAGCCGCTCCTTCTGGAATTCCGACATCTGCGCAAAGACGTCCGACGAGATCCAAAAGATAAGGAACCCGACCAGGCAATAGCTGAACGGGATGAGCAGCTCGCGCAGCAGATAGCGATCGAGAAGACGCATTGCGGCGGCAGGCTACTGGATTGCCGCTCGACAGCGCAAGCGGGGGAAGCGGAAAGCGTAGGAATGCAAAACGTGAAGTGTAAAACGTAATTAACCCGAGCCCTTACCCGCGTTTCTCTTTTCTACGTTTCACGTTTTGCGTTTTACGCTCCGCCCTCGTTTTACGTTTTACGCAGCTCCCCCACTGCGCTAACCCTTCCGCGATGAAACTGCAGTTCGGCCGCTTTGACCTGACGCTCACCCGCACCTGGCGCATCGCCAGCGGCCTCAGCGGGGCGGGCACGAATACTTACGGAGTGGTTCTGGTCGAGCTCTCCGATGCACAGGCCCGCAGCGGCGTCGGCGAAGCGGCGTCCACCACGCGTTACGCCCAGCCCGTGGAAGTGATCGAAGCATTCCTGCGCGAGGTTGATGCGAGCAGGCTCTCGTTCGACGACATCGCCGGCAGCATGAAGTACCTCGACACCGTCGCCGCCGGGAACGACGCGGCCAAGTGCGGCATCAACATCGCCCTGCTCGATGGCGCGACGAAGGCGGCGAAGGTTCCCATCTACGATCATTTCAAGCTCGGGTTCACCGAAGGCAAACACGTCACCAGCTTCAGCATCGGCATCGATACGCCCGACGTCATCCGCGAGAAGGTGCGCGAGGCCGGCCATTATCCGGTGCTGAAACTCAAGGTCGGCAGCCCGGATGATCGGGCGAACTTCACCGCGCTCCGCGAGGCCGCGCCGACCAAGCCGGTGCGCGTGGATGCGAACGAGGCGTGGACGACGAAGGAGGAGGCGCTGCGCAACATCGAGTGGCTGCACGCGCACGGGAACATCCAGTTCATCGAGCAGCCGATGCCCGCCACCAGCAGTCGCGCCGACATGGCCTGGCTGAAGGAGCGTTCGCCGCTGCTTCTCTTCGCCGACGAATCGTATCATCACGCCAGCGACATCGAGGTGGCGGCGGAATGTTTCCACGGCGTGAACGTGAAGCTGGTGAAGACCGGCGGCATCAGCGGTGCCTACGAAGCGCTCCAGACCGCCCGCCAGCGCGGGCTCAAGACGATGATCGGCTGCATGATTGAAACCAGCGTGCTCATCTCCGCCGCTGCGCATCTCGCCGAGCTGACTGACCACCTCGACATCGACGGAAACATTCTCATCAACAACGATCCTTACGTCGGCTGCACGGCGGAGAACGGCATCATCTCATTTGCGACCGCACCGGAGAAGTTTGGGCTGAGAGTGAAGGCGAGGTAAGAACATTTCCGGCGCGGGCGCGCATCCGCCGATCCACGAGCAGCGCGTTCGCAATCGAGATCCTGCCCAGCCGTCTATGAGCTCCACTTGAGCTCTGGTTTCCCCACGCTATTTCCAACCAGAGCTCTTGATCCGCGAGGTCCTCCACCATGAAGCCCGCAAGTCGCCGGGCTGTCGCAAGTGAGCTTGTGATGGGCGCTTCTGGCTCTAAGATGGCGGCGTCGCTTGTGACGCGAAAACACGTATATGGCTGATTCACTCTGGCAAAAACTGCTGCTTAAATTGCGTAACGACGCCCCGGGACTTGATCCTGCCGTGTTGAGCTACGTCAATCGCTCGTATCCGAACAATCTCAACTTCAGCATCCGCAGACGCCAGCTCGTGCCGCACCGTCAACTTGCCCGGCGGAGCGCGGCACTGACCCGTCATTATCCCCGACCATTGACGAGTCTCCTCGATTTGAGTTCTTCAAAAGGTTATTTCGTTCTCGATGCAGCCCGGCGGCCGGAATGCAGCCGCGCGCTGGGTATTGATGTCTTCAAACACGACATATCGGTGTCGCGCACGCTGGCCGATCATCTTCAAATTCCGAACGCCCGGTTTGAAGCCCTCAAACTGCACGAACTGGCTGCGAACATTGGCAGCTTTGGCGGACGGTTCGATGCCGCGCTGCTGGTGAACACCTACCAGTATCTTTTTTTCGGCAGCGATCGCTCGGAAGATTGTTATGAAAGTCACGAACGCATTTTTGAACTGATCCGCCAGACGTGCGGTGGTTTGCTCATCTTCAACAACCGGACGGAAGTCAAAGATTGCCAGAACAGAGACGCCGTTGCCCGCGCAGGCGAACGTGCGAAAGAATACACGTCGGAAAAGATTCTGGCGGCGGCGGAGAAGTTTTTCAAACCCGTGGTTCAGGACGTTCTAGGTCGCTACCCGTTTTGGGTGCTGGAAGCGAAGTAGGGCGCAGCTAAACGCGCGTGGTGCATGTGGCGCGAGCGGGCGTCAATAGCCCGAGCTTACCGGGCAGCACAGCGTACTTGGCGATGGAGACCAGCGCGCGACTGTGTGCAAAACGAGCGCCGCGTTGACAGTCGAAAGTGGCTCTTCCACAGTCCGCCGCGTGATTCAACGAGAGAACGACGGCGTGCGGTGGCAGCTCCAGCCGGACTTCGCTCCGTTCCTCGATGCGCTGCTTAAATCCCCCGGTCAGATGGTGAAGGAATCGGCCGTCAAACAAGTGACGATGCACCAGGTGGGGGAGAAAACCTATTACATCAAACGCTACCTGCATCACGCCGTGCCGCTGCGTTCGTGGAAGTTTTACTTCAAGACGACCCAGGCCCGGCAGGAGTGGGATCTGGCGCTGCAACTCGAGGCGCGGAAAATTCCCATCGTCCGCCACGTCGCGCTCGGTGAACGCCGAACGTGGAGCGGCGTGCAGGAGAGCATCTTGGTCACGGAAGGGTTTGACGGCTTGCCGCTGATTCATGTGCCTGGTGTCGATCCGGCGGCGGTGCAGCGGTTCGTCGAACACATGCACGATCAAGGCGTGCTTCAGGAAGACCTGCATCCCGGCAACCTACTTGTGGACAAGGAAACGTTTGAGCTTCGACTCGTGGATCTTCACGGCACGCGGGTGCTGCCGCAGTTGAGCGCCGGACAACGCGACACGAACATGGCGCTGTTGCGTGTCTTCCTGCCCATCGCTGTTTCGCCGGAAGTGGAGCGGCTCAGTGCCGCGCGTCGGCGCACTTTGTTCTATGAACGTTCCCGCCGCTGGGCGCGGCACAACCGGGATTTCGTCCCCGTTCGTCTCGGTGGATTGAAGTGGCAGGTCCGTTCGGGATTCCGCAGCGCGGCGGTGGATCGTGTGCTGGCTGATCCGGATGGTTTCCTGAAATCGCGCGCGCAGATCCTCAAGCCCGGCCGAACTTCCACGGTGGGCAAGGCGGATGGACTGGTCCTCAAAAGATTCAATTTTCGCAAGCTGGAGAACATCGTGAAGGATCTCTTCCGCCCGTCGCGCGCCCGTCGTGCCTTTCGTGCAGCGTATCATTTGGAGCTGCTCGGCATTCCCACGGCGCGGCCCATCGCGGCGGCGGACCGGCGAATTCTAGGAGTGCTGGTCCGAAACTATCTGCTCATGGAGGAGCTGGCTGAGGCAGTCGACCTGGGCAAGCTCCTGGCCGGCGGTTGGGTGCCGGACGATGCCACGGTGAAGCAGGCGGCCTCGTTGATTGCCCGGCTGCACAACGAGAGTTTTTCCCATCGTGATCTGAAGGAGTCGAATCTGGTTCTTGGAACGGGCGGAAAGCTTTCCATTCTTGATTTGGACGGCTTGACCTTTCTTCATCAGCTCACGATGAGGCGCGCGATTCTGGATCTCGACCGGCTCGCTCGCGGCGTCGGGAAATATCCCGCTGTAACCCGGCGGCATCGCTGCCTTTTCCTGATGACGTATTGCCGAGCCCGGCGGCTGCGCAGCCTTTCGCGTTGAGCGGCCACAGCGCCCGCCCCTGGCGATCAGGAAACAGGCTTCAGCCCGAGCGCCGCCGCGTGAGGCATCAGCTCGTGGATATTGTTGGCCAGCGGAAAATTGACACCAAGGGAGAATAGCTTCCTTGCTTCCTCCGGCGACTCGCCGAAGCAGTAGGAGATGCGCAGCCCGTGTTGCTTTAGCTGGGCGACGAGATCCGGAGTCGGAGGACATTTCTCGCTCAGCTGAATGAATTGCGCCCGCATGGCGATGGCTTCCTGCACGGCCTGGTGAGAGTCTCTTCCGCGCACCACGTAGCAGATCTGAATGCTCTCGTTCTCCTCCCGCGCCGCCATCGCGTGAATGCCGCCGCAGGTCAGCAAAGCCTGGTGTCTTCGCCCGCAGTCGATGATCTGCCGCGTGACGATCCTCGCCAGGGCGGTCTTCTTCCTCGTGCTGCGAAGGAAGCGGGTGAGCCTGATCTGCCAGCCGGTGCGTTCAACTTTTCCTTTCAGGTGAAGGTTCAGCCAGATGTTACGCGGGAAAAGTTCCAACGCCTCACGCAGAGTCAGGATGCGCTCTGAGTCCGGCAGCGGCTCGCCATCGCTTCTGTACGTCAGTTGTTTGAGTTCCCGAACGGTCATCTCGGAAATCCTGCCCGTTCCGTTGGTCATGCGATCAACGGTCTGATCGTGAATCACCATCGGCTCGCCGTCCTTCGAGAGCCTGAGATCAAACTCGATCATCTGCGCGCCGAGGCGCACCGCTTCGCGCAGGGCGAGGGGTGAGTTCTCCGGCCAGAGTTGCATTGCCCCACGATGTGCGCAGAGACCTCGCTCCGGCAGCGGCAAGTCCGATGTGCGATCAGGCGGTTTCGTATTCGAAATGCTCACGCGTTGATTGTCCTCCTTCTTTTCAGCTCGGTTGCCACGGCGTCCGCGACATCATACTTGGTCACCTCTGCGGGGTTTCGGCGCTTGCGATCGCGGTCACGCCAGCGGTGATACCACTGGAAGGACCGGCTCGTGGTGCGTTCGACAATCAGTTGAAGGATTTCCTGGTTCCCGCGATAGGCTTTGGCCATTGCGCCGGCAATCGAGGGCAGAAGTTCGATGCCGCAATCGCGCGCCACCCAGCGGGTGAACTTCGCCGTCTCGATCGCCGCCAGTTTCGTCAGGCTCGTGCCCTCGGGACCATTCTCGAAGTCGATGAAGTAACACCTGCCCTCGTGGCAAAGAATGTTGCTGGTGTTCGCGTCGGCATGAATCAGCAACGGTTCGGCACGTTCGATGGCGAGGCGATGGCGGCGATTGTTTTCGGCGAAGATGGCGGCGATGCTCTCCACCTTATCGTCGTGTGGCACGGCCGGGTTCTTGAGCCATTCCTGCAAGGTCAGGGAACCGAGGTAATCCAACACCAATTGGGGTTCGTCGACCAGGTGCGGGATCTGGAGTTTCCGGACGACGGGGACATGGAAACCGCATTCTCTCCACAGATCCAACGTTCGCTCTTCGCGATCCCGTCGGGCCTCCTTGTCTGTGCCCGTGTAGTGTTTGACCAGCAACTCCCGCCCTTCGTGCTGGAACCGGGAGACCTTGTTCGTGGTCCGCCGGAACGTCTTAATTGGCTCCAGTTCCATCGGGCATGGACGCGGGCTTGAGCACGTAGAGAATGCCGGTGCCGAAAAGCCTCGGCCAGAGCCGCGTCTTGAGACTCGCCTTGGGCGTCGCCATCTTCTCGATCACATAACCTGCGGAACGAAACATCGCCTCCATTTCGAGCGGCGTCATGAAATTCTTATGGCTGGGGCTGATGGCGGGAAACTTGCCGAAGAGAAATGCCAGCCGGAAGTGATAGTTCGTGATGTTGGGAATCACCACGAGGAGACGGCCGCGCGGTGTCAAACTCCGGGCCTCGCGCCGCAGGAATCCCTCCGGATCATCCAGCCAGTGCAACACCATGCTCAACACGATGGCGTCGAAGCGGACGCCAAAATCCGGGATGCCCTTGTTCAGATCCGCACAGGCGATGTTGTCCGTCGGAAAATCGTAGCGGCCGATGGCCTCCTTGGAAAATTCCACACCGTAGGTTGCATAACGATCGCGGCAGAGACGGAAGACGTGCCCATCACCCACGCCGCAATCCAGCACATTGCCACCCTTGGGAAAATACTCGCCGATGGTCTGGACGATGAACTGATGCACCCGCTTTTCGCTGGCGCGTCCTGCGGCGACGCGGTCTTGCCAGTATTGATCGGGGTCGCTGACACCGAATTTTCGCACGTTGGCTGTCATGTTTTATGAAATGGTCTCGGACATCGCGGCCCTGACGGTTTTCTTCAGGCTTGTTTAGGGAGCGTCTGATGACGGGTCAAGGCGCAAATCCCCGTGCGCGTGAAGCCGTTCCTTGTCACTCGGCTTCGTTCGCCTATGCTCGCCGAACTCATTGATGAACCTGGGTTTCATTCTGTTCGATTACTTTCCGTTCGGTGGACTTCAGCGCGATTGCGTGAAGATCGCGGGCCACTGTGTTGAGCACGGTCATCGTGTCACCCTCTTCACCCGCACCTGGCAGGGCGAGCGGCCGGCCGGCGTCGAGGTGGAGGTGCTCGGGCGTCGAGGGTTCTCCAACATCAGCCGCAACCGTCACTTTCTGAAGCAGCTTCAAACCGTGCTTCCACAGCGGAGCCTCGATGGCATCGCTGGCTTCAACAAGATGCCGGGTCTGGATGTGTATTACGGGGCGGACCCCTGCTACATCGCCCGCATTGCTCGCACGAAACCAGCCTGGCATTCCTGGCTGCCCCGCCACCGGCACTACGCCGGGCTTGAACGCTCGGTCTTCGCGCCGGGTGCCTCGACTCAAATCCTGCTCATCGCGCCGCACGAGAAAGCGGTTTACCAAAAGATCTACGGCACCGAGGAACGCTTTCACTTCCTCCCGCCCAATGCCGCGCGTCGCTCATTCACTGAAGCCCAAAGGCTGGAGCTGCGCGATAAAATCCGGCGCGACAACGGCTGGCCGTTGGATGAAAGGATCGTCCTTCATGTTGGATCTGACTTCCGGCGCAAGGGCGTTGATCGCGCGATTCTCTCGCTGGCGGCGCTGCCCGATCTTCTGCGCCAGCAAACCCACCTTGTGATTCTCGGCAAAGGCGATCCCGCCCGCTTCATGAATCTGGCGGGAAGCTTGAGCGTGGCGGACCGCGTTCATTTTCTTGGTGGTCGCCTGGACGCGCCGGACTGGATGCTCGCTGCCGACTTCATGGTGCATCCCGCCTACAGCGAGAATACCGGGACGACGCTGGTGGAAGCGCTGGCGTCCGGCCTGCCGGTTCTGGCCACGGATGTTTGTGGCTTTTCGTTTCATGTGGCCAATGCCCGAACCGGAATCGTCCTGCCATCACCATTTGATCAAGCGGCGTGCAACCGTGCGTTTGCCGGCATGCTCGAACCGGATTCAGCGATCCAACGGCGGACGAACGCGCTTTCCTACGCGGCGCGGGAAGACATTTATGGCTGCCACGAGCGGGCAGCCGAGATCATCGAGGAAACCATCCGGCGAAAGCTGGAAGCGAAGTAGGACGGAACGCTGAGGCTATTTCGCCGTCACCACCGCGTAGTTCCTCTTTCCCTTCCGCAGCAGGACGTGTTTGCCGAAAAGCAGGTCGCCGGTCGTGACGGCGCGCTGGAAGTTCGCTTCGCGGATGTTGTTCACGGAGACACCGCCGCCTTCGACATCTTTTCGTGCCTGACCTTTCGACTGGCTCAGGCCAGCGTGGACGAGGAGTTCAACCAACGGAATGCCCGCGCTTTCAAGCCTGGCCTGTTCGATGTCCTTGGTCGGGACTTCCCCCGCGACATCGTTAAAGACCGCTTCGCTGATGCCTTCGAGGCCGCCGCCGAAAAGAATCTCGCTGGCGCGGATGGCGTGGTCGCACTCGGTCGCGCCGTGGACGAGCGTGGTCAATTCGCGGGCAAGACGTTTCTGCGCGGCGCGGGCGCCGGGGCTGGCCTGCACCTCTGCTTCGAGCGCGGCGATCTCTTCCTGCGTCACGAAGGTCAGCGTCTTGAGCAGCTTCACCACGTCGGTATCCTCGGTCTGGATGAAGAACTGGTAGAAGCGATAGGGGCTGGTGCGTTTGGGATCGAGGAAGACCGCGCCGTCCGCCGACTTGCCGTACTTCGTGCCGTCCGATTTGGTGAGCAGCGGGAAGGTCAGGCCCCAGACGGCGGCGCCAAGCTTCTTGCGTGTCAGCTCGGTCCCGACGGTGATGTTGCCCCATTGATCGGTCGCGCCGACCTGGAGCTCACAGTCGAACGTTTTGCGGAGGTGATAGAAATCGTAGCCTTGAAGCAGCATGTAGCTGAACTCGGTGAAGCTGATGCCGGACTCGCGATCCTCCATGCGGGAGCGGACGGAATCCTTGGCGATCATCTGGTTCACGGTGATGTGCTTGCCGACATCGCGGAGGAAATCGAGGAACGAAATGGGCGCGATCCAGTCCGCGTTGTTGACGAGGCGCGCGGGATTGGCGGGCGTGTCGAAATCGAGGAAGCGCGTCAGCTGCCCGCGGATGGAGGCGATGTTGTGCGCGAGTTGATCTGGCGTGAGGAGATTGCGCTCGGTGGATTTGCCGCTCGGATCACCCACCATGCCGGTTGCGCCGCCGGCCAGGACGATGGGGCGGTGCCCGGCGAGCTGGAAGCGGCGGAGCGCGAACAGCGGAACGAGATTGCCGACGTGCAAGGAATCCGCCGTGGGATCAAAGCCGCAGTAGAGCGCGATGGGGCCTTTGGCCAGCCGTTCCGTCAGGGCTTCCCGGTCAGTGCAGTCGGCGAGGAGACCGCGCCATTCCAGCTCTTCGATGATGTTCATTGAGCGGCAAGGTTATCGCGTCTGTCGTCGCGAGGCTCAAGGCGAATGTGCGGCGGGGAAAAGAAAACGGGCGGGCTGTTTCCAGCCCGCCCGTGACGTTCACGGAATCAATCGCGAGTCGCGTTATTCCTTGCCGTCGCCGCGTGCCTCATCGGCAGCGTCGAAGGCGTGTTGCAGCGCCACGAGGTCTTCGCCCGGCTTGAGCGAGTCGAGGATCGCCTGCTCGGCCTTGAGCTGCTCGTTGGAGTAGTTCGCGGCTTTGATGGACAGACCGATGCGGCGGTCCGCCTTATCGATCTTGATGACGCGGGCGCTCACGGCGTCGCCAGCCTTGAGCACGCTCTTGATCTTGTCCACGCGCTCTTCGCTGACTTGCGAGATGTGGACGAGGCCGTCGATGTCATGCGCCAGCCCAACGAAGGCACCGAAGCTCGCGAGCTTGGTGACCTGTCCGGTGACGACGTCGCCGACCTTGTAGAACTTGTCGATGTTGCTCCACGGATCTTCCGTGAGCTGCTTCATGCCGACCGCGATGCGCTGGTTGGCCTTGTCGATTTCGAGCACCTGCGCCTCGACCTCGTCGCCCTTCTTGAGCACTTCGGACGGGTGGTTGATCTTGCGCGTCCAGGAGATGTCCGAGACGTGGATCATGCCGTCGAGACCTTCCTCGAGCTCGACGAAGGCGCCGTAGCTGGTGAGGTTGCGAATCTTGCCCTTGATCTTGGTGCCCGGCGGATACTTCTCCAGCGCCTTGTCCCAAGGATTGGTTTCGAGCTGGCGGATGCCGAGCGAGATTTTCTGCTCGTCGCGGTTGATGCTGAGCACAACGGCTTCGACTTCCTGATCCTGCTTGAGGACATCGGAAGGCTTGGCGATGCGCTTGGTCCAGGAGAGCTCGGTGACGTGAACGAGGCCTTCGACACCGGGTTCGAGTTCCACGAACGCGCCGTAGGGCACGAGGTTGACGACCTTGCCCTTGAGCTTCTGGCCGACGGTGTACTTGGCTTCGATGTTGTCCCAAGGATTGGCGAGCTTCTGCTTGAGGCCGAGGCTGACGCGTTCCTTTTCCTTGTTGATGTCGAGGACGACGACGTCG
Organism: Pedosphaera parvula Ellin514; assembly: GCA_945872975.1. Classification (GTDB taxonomy): domain Bacteria; phylum Verrucomicrobiota; class Verrucomicrobiia; order Limisphaerales; family JADJPG01; genus JADJPG01. Next base: position 3,079 of record CAMCCU010000029.1, on the reverse strand, counting down.
AGATCCTGACCGACCTTGAGGATTTCGCTCGGGTGCCCGATGCGGCCCCAGGACATGTCGGTGATGTGGAGGAGACCGTCGAGGCCGTTGAGGTCGATGAACGCACCGAAGTCGGTGATGTTCTTGACCGTGCCCTTGCGGATGTCGCCAGGCATCATCTCGGCCAGCAGTTTCTGGCGTTTCTCAGTGCGCTCCTGCTCGATGAGCTCGCGGCGGGAGAGAACGATGTTCTGGCGCTCCTGGTTGATCTTAACGACCTTGAAATCGTAGTTGTTGCCGACGAAGCCCATGAGGTTCTTCGGGGGCATGATGTCGATCTGGGAGGCGGGCAGGAAGGCTTCGACACCGATGTTGACGATGAGGCCGCCCTTGACCACGGCCTTGACCTTGCCGTTGACGATGCCGCCCTCGTTGCAGATGGTGAGGATGCGATCCCAGTTCTGTTTGAACTCGGCCTTCTCCTTGGACAGGACGACCATGCCGTCCTTGTCTTCCAGTTTCTCAATGAGCACGTCGATCACATCGCCGTTCTTCACGACTTTGATGTCGATGAATTCATTGGCGGAGATGACGCCTTCACTCTTGTAACCGATGTCCACCATGACTTCTTTCTGGCGGACTTCGATGACGGTTCCTTTGACAATTTCGCCAGCAGCAAAGCGTGTTGTGCTTTGCTTCATGGCTTCTTCCATCGTGAGCATAACTATTGGGTATCTGTGACTAAGGGAGGCTAGGTCGGGGCGAAAGCGCCCGGCGAAGACTCCATTGCCTAACGGACCGAACGTTGCGGGGCAACGGAGGGTTAAAGGTTAGGTTACGGATTAACGGTTTGTTCCGCCTTGACGAGCATCCGCACACACGGCGCTCAGGCGAGCCGTTAGAGTAGGCACAAAACTCCCCATCGCAAGCCGTATTTTGGGGTCTTTTGCGGATGCCGACGACGGGAGACTACGGATGCTTGGCCCAGCCATCAGACGGTCAAAAGCCGAGCCTGCTTCTCGTTTCCCAAATCAGCCGGCTTGCACCATCATCCGTCCACTATGGAACTCGATTTTGAAGGGAAACACGCCGACCGCGCGTATCCGATTCTGGCCAGCCTCGTCACGCCACGACCCATCGCCCTGGTCACCACGCTCAGCCCGGATGGCAAACTGAACGCCGGGCCCTTCAGCTTCTTCAACGTCCTCGGCGCAGAGCCGCCGATTGTCGCCTTCGCGCCTGGTGATCGCGATGACGGCTCGCCCAAGGACACCGCGTTGAACATCCGTCTCACGCGCGAGTTCGTGATCAACCTGGTCGATGAGGCGATTGCCGAGCCGATGAACCTGTGCGCCGCGTCGTTGCCTTACGGCGAGAACGAGCTGCTTCGTGCGGGGCTGACCACAGCGCCCTCGACCTCCGTGAAGCCGCCGCGCATTGCTGAAGCACCGGCCAGCCTCGAATGCACCGAGTGGGGGACGTTGCAGATTGGTGGGAACCGCGTCGTGATCGGGCTGGTGAAGCGAGTTCATGTCCGCGACGAGCTGTTCGATGCCGAGAAGCTCCGCGTGCGCGCGGACAAGCTGTTTCTCATCGGGCGCATGGCGGCACCGCACTGGTACTGCCGCACACGCGACCGGTTTGAGATGATCCGCCCGGCATGAGCGGGCGCGGCGCAGACGCCTTTACGGAGCTTCGTTCTTCGGAATGGCCGATCAGCAAACTGGAGCACGCCGCCGCGATTGGTGCCGAGGAAGAAGCCGCCGCCGAGGTTCTCGCTTTGGAGGAGGACGCCGGAGTACTTCGTGGTTTTGCCGGAGGCCGGGTGACGGAAGCTTCCGGAGAACGAACCGGCCTTGGTGCTGACAGTCAGAGCGAGATTGGAGATCGATCCGCTGCTGCCGGTGAATTTCCCAAGCGTGGTGATGTTGACGCTGTTGGTGAGCGCAGTGGCGAGATTGCCATTGGCGACGGAGAGGAGGCCATTGGTCCAGCTCAGGATGGCGTTGGTGCCGGTCGGCGCGATGTAGCGGGAACCTGTAATGTCGAGCTCGGCGGCAATACCGTTCGTGAAGAACGGCGCGATGGCCGGCTTGATCCAGGTGAGCGTGCCGCCAATCACAGCGGGCGTGGAGTTGCTGAAGCTCAGCCAGCCGATGACAGCGCCGAGCTTCTTATCCACGGAGGCGTAGAGCGGCCAATGACCGTTCGTCCCCACTGCGCTGCTCGATGTCCAAGACTGTCCATCCGCGAGCGAGCCTTTGACCTTCGCCTGGCCGATGCGATCGACGGTGATGGTCGCCCAGCCGCTGCCGAGTTGCGGATCGTTCGACGACGGGAGCAGCAGCGTGTAAGCGCCGGACGCCACAGCGGAGTTCGTCACGGTGCCAATCGCGGTGAGGTGGCCGACGAGATCACTCGTCCAGCCGCCGCCGGTGTAGGCGGTCGCGCGTCCACGAATGGCGCTGGCGTCCGGGCTGAGCTGGAGGTCGATGCCGAACTTGTTTCCCGAAGTGATGATGGAGGTTTCGCCGTTGGTGTTGAACTGTCCGGAGAAGGAGGATTTCTTGCCCGCGATCAACACATAGCCGCTGTAGCCGAGCCGGGTGGTCAGCTTGACCTGGAAGTAGCCCGCCTCCGCCACGACGATGTCGTTCGTGCGCAGGACGAGTCCGCTGAATGTGCCGACGGAGTTGGTGAAGCGGTTGGTTACGCTGGCGACCGTCAGCGCCTTGTTGATGAGAATCGTTTTGAGCGCGGTTGTCGCGGGAGCTCCGTAGCCATCCCTGAGCACGAAGAGAAGGGTCCGGGCAAGAGTGGAGACGTTTGTGGTGAGGAACGAGATGTCGCGCACCAACGCCTGCACTGCGGATCGCGTGGCGTTCGTGGTGAAGGTGAACGTGAGCGGGTTCGTCACGGCGTGGCCGCGCACCAGTTGTGCGATGAGCAAGTCGCCCCAGAGAATGTTCGTGCCTGAAAGCGTGATGCCCTGGTCGCTGTTCGTCGCGGTATAAACGGAGAGCACATCGCCCAGCGTACCGTTGGTGGCGATGGAGACGGCGAGTGTGCCGCCGCCGAGGTTGGCGCGTGCACCGAGATC